>QCRS01000001.1 GCA_003211755.1 Prochlorococcus sp. AG-463-F15
TTTGGTTTGGCTTGGAGTACTTTTGCTGGCTTAAAATCTAAGCATTATTGATAATAAGATCTTAATCTAATTATTTATAAGTGCTTCCAGTTCATTGATTAGTATTTGATATTTCGTGCTACAAAAATGACAAGTTAATTCTGCTTGCCCATCTTCATTGAGAATTGCTTTTAACTCTTCTTTGCCTAGGAGCTTTAAGGCTGCAATACTTCTTTGTCTGGAGCACCCACATTGAAAATGTATTTCTTGTGATGAGCCAATACTTTTTAATGGCTGAGAATCAAGATCAGGGAATACCTCTTGTAAGAGCTCGTATAAGTTATTTTTGCAATCGTCGAGTATGTCACTGAAACAATTGATCTCTCTACATCTTTCTTCTAATAGAGTAATTAATGCAGGCTCATGAGCTGCTTTTGGCAGGACTTGCACTAATAAACCACCACAACAATCTAATTCATTTTTCTTGATCTTTTCTCCTACAAAAACAGCAGAAGGTGTTTGTTCAGAGTGAAGAAGGTATGAGGCAACATCTTCCCCTATTTCACCTTTAACGAGTTCTACTGTGCTGCTATAGGGTTCTCCTTTACCTTCATCACGAACAACATGAAGATAACCAGTACCAGCTGCAGATTGAAAGTCAAAGGAATATTGACCATTGTCGCTTTTGATCAGATCCATTTCTAAACCCGGCTCTCCTACATAACCTCTAACAGTTCCATCTCTGCCTGCATCGACCATCAGACCACGTAGTGGGCCATCAGCACCTACTCGAAGATTTACTCTCCCATGAACAACTTTCATTGAACTTGCAAGCAATAGGCCAGCACTCATGGCTCTCCCAAGCATTACTGTTGTGAGATAAGAAAGGGAATGCCTGCGCCTTGCTTCTCTTGTGGCTTGCGTAGTCGTTACGGCTACTAGTCTTATTCCGCCTGAGGCTGCTGTAGCTCTGACCAATCTGTCGGTCATAGAAGATTGCAAGTCGATTCAATTCAATGTTGTCACAGGCTTGAGCTGTCCTTCCTCTAGCCGGTAAACATCACTCAACAAGTTTTTAAAGAGCTCTGGTTCGTGTGTAACGACAATCAATACTTGCTCTTTGGCAATCTTTGTTAGTAGGTCAATTATTTCACCTCGTACTGACCAGTCCAGACCTGCTGTTGGTTCATCGAGCAAAAGGACACTAGGTCTTCTTAGTAGTTGCACTGCGATTGCTAGTCGACGTTGTTGTCCCCCGCTTAATTGCTCAGGTGCTTTTCTAAGGTCAATTTTAGAGAGTCCTACTTTATGAAGTGCATTTGCTTGGTCTTTTCCACTTAGTCGACGGTGACCTAATCGTAATTCTTGGGAAACCGTTAAGCCTAGAAAATACCGTTCGGGAAATTGGAACACCACTCCACATAGCCATCTTCTTTTATTTGCCTTGATTGGTACCTTTTGCCAGTAAATAATTCCTTTCTGTGGGTTTGTTAATCCACTTATGACTTCTACCAGAGTTGTTTTTCCACTTCCACTAGCTCCTGCTATCAAAATAGGGTGGCCGGAATTGGCCTTGAGGCTAATTCCTTGCAATATTGGCTTGTTGGCAGTGGCGGGTTGGTAGTGAAGTCGTTTTAGCTCTAGCATTTGAATGATGCTTTTGATTTGGCAAAATGATTGTTGGCTTTGGGCAACAATCATTTATTGGGTGATGCTCATAGGGTCTAGTACCAGCGAGTATGCAAACACTTCTTTGATTTTATGAAAGTTCGTTTTCGTGAGGTTGATCCATTCAATTGTTGGATTTGGATCCGCTTTCAAAATGTGCCAAGCCAGGCAGAAAGGGATTATATAGATGGTGTCTTTGATAGTTGGTATGTAATAGGCCGTTTGGGTGGTTTTAATGCCTCAAACTTACAAGCTCAAGAGGAGGCCTCAGATTTAAGTTGGTTGACTTATGACGATGAAGAAACTACGAATACCTTGCCTTCTTTAATGCATAATGTTGCTCAATTGGAATACCAGGGAGATTGGTCTAGGTGTTGGGTTGATTTAGGCACTTGTGATGCTCTTGCAATAGATGTTTTGATTAATGCATTGCAACAAATTGATGTTAATTTTGTTCAAATAGAGGAGTTGCTGATTGGTGGAGTTAATGACGACTGGGTAGTAGATGATCATCCTGATGCAATTTTTACTTCTAAGGGTTAAAACTTTTTGTGGCTGAATTGAGACGATTACTTATCGAGGCTGATCGATTAAAGACAGAGATGGGAGTTGATAGGGCTTTTCCTTTGACCTCTAAGGAGGCCCATTATCTAAAGCGGGTTTTACGTCTTCGCAGCGGAGATTTAATTGAAATCGTTGATGGCGTTGGACACCTTTGGGAAGCTTCTTTGCATGGTGGCGATTCGTTACAGCTTTCTTCGAGAATTGATTGTCCTAAAGAAGAAGAAATTCATCCAAAGCCTTTAATTGGGATAGCAGTTGTTTTGCCAAAAAAAGGTTTTGATGAGCTCCTACGAATGAGTTGTGAGATTGGAGTCGATATTATTCAACCTCTTAGTTCTGAACGTGGTGTTTTAAGGGTGGATGGAGGAATTAAAAGTTTGCGAAGAGAGGGAATCATTCGAGAAGCTGTTGAGCAGTCAGAGCGGCTTTGGCAACCGCAATTGCACAGCATTATTGATTTTAAAGATTGGGTAAGGAGAAAACCTCCAAAAGCAGTTTTTGCCATTGCTACTACTCGACTGCCAAAATTAGATGATCTTCAGCTATGGATGATGGGCTTAACAGAGAAAATAGATCAAATATGGGTGGCTATCGGACCGGAAGGTGGTTGGACTCACGATGAGCAGTCCTTAGCAAAGGAGGAAGGTTGCACTGAAATTCAATTGGGGGAGTCAATTATGAGAACTTCGACTGCAGCTGTTGCTGCTACAGAGTTAATGGTCTCTTGGAGAAGAAACAGTTCTTTTTATGTCCTGTAGAAACCTTTTAAAACTCTCAAGTCATGATTATGTACATATGGATTACCTATAAAGTGTGATGCTTTATCTCTATGCCTTTTGAGTTTCAATGGCTTTGGGCTTTTTGTATAAATGCAATTTTAATTGCTGTTGCTCAACGTCTTCCATTACTTACGCGCTCAGGCTGGTTTCATGCAGGGGCACTTGGCACCATCCTTTTGGGATGTTTGGGTTTGCGTGGATGGCTTTCAGTAGTCATATATCTATTACTTGGTTCATTGGTTACAAGGCTGGGTTTTGCTCGCAAACAGGCGTCAGGCCTTGCTGAAGCAAGAGATGGGTGTCGTGGTCCTGAGAACTTGTGGGGCTCTGCAGCTACTGGGGCTTTTCTTGCGATTTTGATAGGCTTGAAGCTTGGACCAGAAAAATTATTGCTTGTTGGATTCGCAGCAAGTTTTGCTGCGAAATTGGCAGACACATTTGGTAGTGAAATAGGTAAGCGGTGGGGTGGTAGAACAGTTTTAATTACTTCATTTCGATCTGTCCCTCCTGGAACAGATGGAGCCATAAGCGTTGAAGGAACATTGGCTAGTGCCTTAGGTAGTCTTTTAATGACATCAGTGATAGTTTCCTTCTTTTACGAATCAATAGGTCCTTTTGCTTTCATTATTTTCATTGCAGGTTTTTTTGCAACCTTGTTTGAGAGCTTCGTCGGCGCTGTTTTACAACATAGATTGACTTTCTTTACTAATGAAATAGTGAATGCTTGCCAAACAACTTTTGCAGCCTTGATTGCTATGGCTATAGCCTCTAGTTGGTTTGGTTAGCTTTTATGTTTTTATAACTATGAAGGAGTCAAGGTATTTACTTGCTCAAGTTCAGCCCATTGGAGAAGGTATGGCCAACGCATCATCTTTTGGAAAATCCAATAATGACCATCAGAGTTTAGATGTATTCCATCAGGCTCAAGCCAACGTAGCCAATTAGGCTCAGATAGCATTTCCCTATGCATTGGAAGGAACGGGATGTCTAGCTCAAGACATGCTTCTTCAATTTGTGCTTCATAAACACCTCCAGCCTTATTTGAATACCATAGACAATTAGCGAATGGCATAACTGCTTCGTCAACAGGCGTTAGCCCCATTACCATCACTTTGGTTTGACTCTTTATTTGCCTAAGTAGCTGCAGCAAACCGAATCTGAAGGCCTCAGATGTTAGCTGAGGACGACCATCTGGCCTTCCAACACAAGCTGTATCATTCATTCCGATTGATAGTAATAATCCATCGGGTACTTGTCTTCGTAACTCGCCTCGACAGTCCCATTCATTCTTCCAGCGCTGTGCAACCTTTTCTAAACCATCTCCACGCACGCCTAATGGATATACAATTGGTGCACCTGGTTGGCTCATCCACTTACGACGTAGTCGTTCACACCAGCCGCCTTCGGCTCGATCTCCCCAACCATATACTCCACTATCTCCAATTATTATTAGTCGCTTAGGATTCTCTGGCATTATCAGATAAACAGAAATTAGTTTTGTAAGGAAGGATTTTGTTCCCTTTTAATTGATTTGAGCAAGTGGTGACGAACATCCTCACTTATAGATTCTCCAATCAAGGTTAGAATGCTAAATGAAGTTGCCACCAAAACTACTTGAGCCCAATTAAAGGAGCTTAGTGACTCTTGTAGTTGCCATCCAAGACCAAATCCTCCTACTACACCAACTACCACCGTTTCTCGTAATAAAACATCTGTCCTGTATGCGGCATAGGCAAGATAGCTTTTGCTTTGAGGACTTAGATGTCCGTATAGCCAAGCCAAACGCTTCCCTGAACCAGAGGAATGTATTGCTGCATATAAGTTGTCGTTTTGTTGATTTATTCCTTCTTTAAGAAGACGCCCCATTACGCCAAGATTTTGGAGCCCAAGAGCTAAAGCTGCTACTGAAATACTTGGACTTGTACATAGCAATAAAAGGAGTGCAGACAGTGGCGCAGGAACCAATCGAAGAAATGACCATACAGCACTTTGGAGTGTGGTCCCTAGTTTTGTTGGCCACAACATCATTCCTAATGGAGGTATTCCAATCGCAATCCCTGCGGCAAAAATAGTCATCACAATTGTGCTTGTAATGAGGTTTATCCATGGCAATTCAGAAAATGCATTGATTATTTCAACTAAAGTTGGTAATGGAATCGGATGCCATTGGAAGTTTGAGAATATATTTACGTCGAGTGCTTGTAGCCACAAGAAGCTTATGACTATTGCCGCTAGCATTATTGCCATAGATATGAGAAGTTGTCTTTCAGATTGTTTTGTAAGAAAGGAATCTTTCCGCCACCAACTCAAACCTGCTTCTAGGCTGATCATTACAACACCAAGCATCCATAATGATGTCCACATCTCTTTAAATTCTAGAGATTGAAGAGTTAATTGAAGTTCTGTACCGATCCCTCCCATTCCAAACACACCAAGTAATGTCGCACCACGTAAAGCACATTCCAATCGATAGCCGCCGTAACTATTAATCACTGGAATTATTGGGGGCAATAAGGCTGTTATTAAAGTGGAAATATGATTTACGCCACTGTTTCTAATCGCAATAAGAGCCTTGTGGTCCAGGTTGTCTATTTGATCAGTAAGAACTCTGGCGACTAAGCATGAATATGGAATACAGATTGAGAAAATTGCAACCCATGGACTTAGTCCAAGCAGTTGCAGTAGAAGTAAACCCCAGATCAGTTCATGAATGCTTCGTGGAATAGCTAACAATCGTCTTAGAACGATTGCGATCCGCGTTGAAAAGCCAAAAACTTGCCAAAAGATACTTGAACTAATTAATCCAAGTAATACCCCTACAAACGTACTGATTACCCAGCTAAGTAATGCGGTAGCAATTGTGATTTGTAATCCTCTCCATGCGCTATGAATTACTGCTGGGTCTAAAGATGGATGAATAGATGCAGAAAAAAACTCAAATAAAATGAAAAGACCACCGTTATGCATTCCTGCAAGTACTACCCCTAGTACTGGGATAAGGGCAAGTGCTGGCAATATGGTCAGTATTGGACTTGAAAGCTTGAATTGCCTCATCTATCTTTATAGAGTGAGTTAATCTCTAAAGGGGTTAATTCTGCAACTTGGCAATCAAAGATTATCCTCCCTCTTTTTAAGCCGACTACACGAGTGAAGTTTGTAATCAGATCAGGGCGGTGGAGGCTTATTAAACAAGTTTTTGGAATATTTATCGGATCAATTGACCTTTTGTTTAGGAAGAGTTTCAGCACTTCATCAACAAGAGTTGGGTCAAGGTTTGATAACGGTTCGTCAGCAAGTAATAGTTCTGCTTGTTGCATTAGTAGACGTGCTATCGCAACTCGTTGTCGTTGTCCTCCTGAGAGTTCTTGGACGGGTGTGGTTAGAAATACATTGTCTAAGCCAACTGCTTGGAGACAGGTTAAACACTCTTTGGTTTTAATTGTGCCAAGTAGGTTGTAAAAGGCCCATAGAAAGTTCTTCTTGGCTAGAGCACCAATGTTGATATTTTGAGAAACAGTTAGCTCTTCAACTAGTCGTAAATCTTGCCACAGTGTCCCTATCTCATTCCGTTGCCGATTGTTTAAGAACTTTAGCTCTATTCCGCGCCAACTAACTTTGCCAGAATTGGGCTTAAGTGAACCATTTGCGACAGCAATTAGTGTACTCTTGCCAGCACCACTGCGCCCTAACAGAGCAATCTTTTCTCCGACATTGATTGATAATTGAATATCTTTTAGCCTATATCCATTATTTTCTCTCACCTCTATATCTTTTAAGTCCAGTAATCCAGTCACTTGATTTTGCCTAGTTTTCGTGCAACATTCTCAATATCTTTGTATTGATGTTCAAATGCAGGAATGAAACTGTTTGCGCCAAATAACTTTAGGATTTTCGATTGAGTTATTGAAGACTTGCTTAACCCTAGAAGTGTTTTCGTTAGTTTTTCTGTAAAGCCGTTACCAAACCGTTTATCAAGATCAGGCTGTGCTAACCAGTGATAATCAACATAAATAGGTGTTTCCCAAATGACTCTTACTTTTGAGCTGTTAACTTTCTTCCGGTTTACATTTGCTTCCCAAACTTGTTTATTAAGTACTCCAGCTTCATATGCTCCACTCTGAACTAACGCTAGTGTCGCATCATGACTGCCGCTGAAGCCTGGGCGTCTACCCTTGAAGTCAGTTATCTTGATATCTACTTGTTGTAGAAAATGTTGTGGCATAAGTCGTCCTGACGTGGAGCTCTCTGAACCAAAGGTGAAGCGTTTACCTTTTAGGACTCGCAGTTCTGATTGGTTTTTAATAACTGGAATATTGCTATTAAGGTTCGCTATGAAAACACTTTGAAAGTTAGCGTCGACATCTCTTTGGGCCAGTACTTTTGCCCCAGGTTTTTGAAGTCTTGCTTGTACACCTGTAAGACCACCAAACCATACCAAGTCCAAACCGCCAGTACGAAATGCAGTAACTGCTGCTGGATAATTAGTAACTGGTACATACTTAACAGTGATATCAAGTTCATTACTCAATTCAGAGGAGAGAAGTCGATATAAACGATTCAATCGCTCGGGGTTCTGATCTGGAATAGCTCCAACTATCAATTTTGGTCTGGCCCAAGTGGTTCCATTCGAAACAAATAGGGTGCTTATGAACAGAAAACTAAATATGAAGTTGCGTCTACTTGAATTCATCGTATTTTTTATTTAATTAATCAGTTGGTCAGTCTCCGAGTCTAAGTATCAATTCGCTTAAGCGTTTAATACCGTCTGTAATGGCTTCACTGGAAACTGCGCAAGAAATCCTGACACAATTATTTTCTCCAAAAGCGGCACCAGGGACAATGGCAAGTCCAACCTTTTCAAGTGCAAGCTCACAAAATCTCACTGAATCTGGACTGTTTTCAGGTAATTGAGGAAAGGCATAAAAAGCTCCCTTTGGGGGAACGAGTGTCAAACCTTTAATTTCTGCTAGTCCATTAGTAAGAAGCTGTCTCCGAGAGTTATATCTCTTGGCCATAGCTAAAACACAATCTTTTGAACCTTTTAAAGCTGCTAATGCTCCACGCTGGGCAAAGCTACACACATTGCTAGTGCTTTGGCTTTGCAGTGCAATGGCAGCTTTTATCACTTCTAGGTTTCCAGATAAGTAGCCAAGACGCCAACCTGTCATCGCCCAACCTTTGGCAAATCCATTAACAGTGAAGATTCGATCTATTAGGTCTGGAGCCACTGCAGCAAAACTGTGATGAACGATGTTGTCTGCCAATAAGAATTCATATATTTCATCGCTCATAATTAAAACCTGAGGATGCCGACGAAGAATTTCTGCAATTAGTTTCATTTCATCTTGGGACATCACTCGACCTGTCGGGTTGCCTGGTGAATTGAGTATTAAAAGACGAGTTTTACTATTGATTGAGGTCTCTAAGAGATCAAGATCAAGCGCAAATCCTTTACTGGGCAAGGAAGAGAGAGTTATAGGTTTTGCTCCTGCTAAGAGAGCCATCTCTGGATAGCTCAACCAATAAGGTGATGGGATTAATACTTCATCCCCTGGATCAAGAATTACTTGAAAGAGGTTGTAAATAGCCTGCTTTCCTCCATTGGTTACTAAAACGTTTTCTGAAATCGTTGGTATTTTGTTGAACTCTGTGAGCTTTGAAGCAATTGCTTCCCTTAGCTCAGGATCCCCAGCAGCAGGCCCATAACGAGTAAGACCATCTTTGAGAGCTTTAACGGTGGCCTCAACAATAAATTCTGGTGTATCGAAGTTGGGTTCTCCAGCACTAAGACTGCAGATATCTCTCCCTTCTTTGATAAGGGCTTTAGCTCTCGCACTAATAGCTAAAGTTAGAGAGGGTTTTAGGGCCACAGCCCGTTGAGAAATTAGTGACGGGTGGGACATGGGTGCAGCATCTTTCGGAGGATGTGCTCTTATGAAACACATCCTGCCTGATGTTGTGTCTTCGACAACATTATTTAGTCTTTGAAAATTTTTAGATGTCTTCTATTCAGATCAGCTTGGTTGTTGCTTCCAAGCACCCTAGAAAGCTGTCTGAGTTTTACGCATTTGCAACAAATGGAGAACTTCTACCTGGGGAAAATGATCAGCATTGGCGAGTTGTTCAGAGAAATGGAATTAGTCTTCATTTCTACAAGCCTGTAACCAATAGACCCTGGCCTAATAGGGGGCGAGCTGCTTCACTTTGTCTTGAGAAGGCAGCCTCTGTGGAGCCTCTTTGGGCAGTTAATCAATGGATAGAGAGTCTTGTCTCAAGGGGGGCAACTGTCGATCAACAACCAAAAGTTGAATTATTCGGAGCTGAATCTTGGATGACAGACCCTGAAGGGAATAATTTCTTGATTTTTGTTCCATCCTCTAACAACTGACCAATTAATATTTATATTCTTTGGCTTACTGAATGTGACTGTGGCAGCAGACTCGTTGCCGGCCCAACTCAGATGTGACTGTTGTGGCGCAAATCCATCTTCTTCAAAGGTTGTTGTTAGTCGTGGGAACCCATCAGCTCGCTTTATGGTGATTGGTGAAGCTCCAGGTGCCAGAGAAGATGCCTTGGGCAAGCCATTCGTCGGTAGATCAGGAAAACTGTTAGATATCTTGTTGAAAGACGTTGGAATAAATCCATGTAGAGATGTATTTATTTGCAATGCAATTAAATGCAGACCCCCAAAGAATCGACGCCCTACAAAGAAAGAGTTAATAGCATCTTTGCCCTGGTTGAATCAACAAATAGAACTTGTTGACCCTTGGGTGATTGCTTTGGCTGGCTCTACTGCTGTTGAGGCGGTTTTAGGCTTAAAAGATAAAATCAGCACTATTAGGGGTGTTTGGCAATCATGGCAGGGCAGAATGGTAATGCCACTTTTCCACCCTTCTTACCTTTTGAGAAATTCTTCTAGAGTTGAAGGAGCCCCAATTACTCTTACTCTTGGAGATCTTATAAAAGTGCAAAATAGGATTAAAGAATTTGAGAAAGCCAGCACTATGCCAATGTTGGGAATAGATATGGGAGGTAAGTCATGATTGCCATTCTGGACCATAACTTGGTTCAAAACTTGGCTGATTCCTCTGATCGGTACGCCACCACTATTAGTCGTCGTGCTACAAGAACAGTTATGGTTGGTGATATATCGATTGGTAGTGAGCATCCTGTAAGGGTGCAGTCGATGATTAATGAAGACACTCTTGATATTGAGGGTTCCACAGCGGCTATTCGCCGATTACATGAAATAGGTTGCGAGATTGTTCGTCTCACAGTTCCAAGTCTTGCCCATGCAAAGGCTGTTGGAGAAATTAAAAAGCTATTGGAAAGTACTTATCAACCTGTCCCTTTAGTGGCTGATGTTCATCACAATGGAATGAAAATTGCCTTAGAGGTTGCAAATCATGTTGATAAGGTTCGCATTAACCCAGGTCTTTTTGTTTTTGAGAAGCCAGATCCAAATAGAGAAGTATTTTCAGCTGAGGATATTCAGGCAATTAGAGAGAGAATTATCCAAAGGTTTAAACCACTAGTCAATGTATTGAAACAGCAAAATAAGGCTCTTAGAATAGGTGTTAATCATGGCTCTTTAGCAGAGAGGATGTTGTTTGAATATGGAGACACACCAGTTGGAATGGTGGAGTCGGCAATGGAATTTATCCGTATATGTGATTCTCTTGATTATCATAATATTGTTATTTCAATGAAAGCTTCAAGGGCTCCTGTAATGCTTGCAGCTTATCGATTGATGGCTGACACAATGGATAAAGAAGGGTTTAATTACCCTCTGCATCTTGGTGTAACTGAGGCAGGTGATGGTGACTATGGCCGTATCAAAAGTACAGCAGGAATAGCTACGCTTCTTTCTGAAGGAATAGGAGATACAATTCGTGTGTCTCTTACAGAAGCCCCTGAAAAAGAGATCCCTGTCTGTTACTCAATTCTACAAGCAGTTGGATTGCGTAAAACAATGGTTGAATATATAAGTTGTCCAAGTTGTGGACGTACTTTATTTAATCTTGAGGAAGTCGTTCAAAAGGTAAGAAGTGCAACTTCACACCTTACAGGTCTTGATATAGCTGTAATGGGCTGCATAGTTAATGGGCCAGGAGAAATGGCAGATGCTGATTATGGATATGTTGGTAAAGGACCAGGTGTTATTGCCCTCTATAGAGGTAGAGATGAAATACGCAAAGTCCCTGAAGATGAAGGAGTTGATGCGTTGGTTGGTTTGATCAAGGAAGATGGAAGATGGGTAGATCCAAATTGAATAATTCTTCTAATAATGTTGAATATGCTTCTGAAAACCTCTTTCTTCGAAGGATATATAGAGGATTTATTAAGTCAAAATTTTTAAAGATTACTTTATCGGGCATATCTGCAATTTCGATTTTTGGATTAACTCCTTTACCAAGTCTTTCCCTGCCTAAAAGCACCTCTTCATTAATAAACCAAAGCCCTAAGGAAGTTATAGATCAAGTCTGGCAAATAGTATATCGAGATTATTTAGATTCTTCAGGAAGTTATAATTCTGAAGAATGGTTGGAACTTCGAAAAAAGTTACTTGGCTCTAAATATATAGACATATCTGATTCGCATGAAGCAATTAGAGGTATGTTGGCAAGCTTAGATGATCCTTACACGCGTTTTTTAGACCCTAAAGAGTTTCAAGAAATGAGGATAGATACTACAGGAGAGTTGATGGGAGTTGGTATACAGTTATCTTTAGATAAAACAACAAATGATTTAATTGTTATTTCACCAATAGAAGGAACACCTGCTTTCGAAGCTGGGGTTAAATCTCAGGACATAATCGTATCAATTAATGATCAATCTACTAAAGGAATGAGTATAGAAAATGCAGTTAAATTAATTAGAGGTCGAAAAGGTACTGAAGTGATATTAGGGATTCAGCGAGATAATAAATTAATTAAGGTCCAGATTATTAGAGATAAAATTGAAATTCATGCAGTAGATAGTCAATTAAATAAGACTAAATCTGGCTTAAAAATAGGATATATCCGATTAAAACAATTCAATGCAAATTCTGTAAGAGAGATGCGTAATGCGATTAATAGTCTAAAAAAGGAGTCAGCCCTTGCTTATGTCCTTGACGTGAGAAGTAACCCTGGTGGTTTGCTTGAGGCTAGTATTGAAATAGCAAGATTGTGGTTGGATGAGGGTATTATAGTTAGAACTGAGACTAAAGATGGGATAAAAGATGTAAGAAAAGCAAATGGAAGAGCACTTACTTTTAGGCCTGTAGTTGTTTTAGTTGATGGTGGATCGGCCAGTGCGAGTGAAATACTTTCTGGTGCGATTCAAGATAATGGCAGGGGGCTTCTGGTTGGAGAAAAGACTTTTGGTAAAGGCCTCGTTCAATCAGTAAGAGCTCTTTCTGATGGTTCGGGACTCACAGTAACTGTTGCTAAGTATTTAACCCCCAACGGTAGAGATATTCACAAACAAGGCATTATCCCTGATATAAAATCGACAATGCTTGAGAAAGACTTGGTTGATTTCACGAAAGATGATCTTGCAACTGCTAAAGATATTCAATATATAGTTGCAGAAACTGTGCTTATAGAGACTCTTAGAAAGTCTAATCAAGATTCAACTTATAAACACAATAGTTCCAATACTAAATATGCTTTTTAAGTATAGTAAACAAACTTTTATCTGCTCATCTTTAGCATGTTTTCGATTGGTTTGAGTGCTTTTGATCTAAGCGTTTCATCCATATTTATTTGAGGCGTCATTGTTTGCAGACAATTTAATAGCTTTTCAAGAGTATTTAGTCGCATGTAAGGACATGCATTGCAACTACAACCATCAATCCCTGGAACTTCTACAAACATCTTCTCTGGCATCTTTAGACGCATTTGATGTAAGATTCCAGGCTCAGTTAATACAATAAATTCCTTAGCATTACTTAGTTCTGCTTGCTTAAGTAGTTTGCTCGTAGAGCCTATAAAATCAGAGAGTTCTAAAAGGTTGGTTTGGCATTCCGGATGTGCTAATACTTCAGCATGTGGATATTTAAGTTTTAATTTTAAAAGAGCTTCTTCACTAAAGGTTTCGTGAACGATGCAACTTCCTGGCCAAAAGGTAAGCTCCCGACCACTTTGTTTTTGAACCCACTTCCCTAGATTCTGATCGGGTGCAAATAATATTGGACGATCTTTTGGAAGTTGCCTTATTAGTTCTACAGCATTGCTGCTAGTGCAAATTAAATCGCTTTGTGCTTTAACAGCTGCTGTGCAATTTATATAGCTAACTACGAAGTGATCTGGATGTTTGTTTCGGAAATTTTCGAATTCATCCGCAGGACAATCATCTGCCAATGTGCATCCTGCATCTAAATCTGGAATTAGGACAGTTTTTTCAGGGCAAAGAATCTTTGCTGTCTCTGCCATGAAATGGACTCCGCAGAAAACAATGACCTCTGCATTTGTTTGTGCTGCTTTCCTTGAGAGCTCTAGTGAATCTCCTATAAAGTCAGCTATGTCTTGAATTGCCTCTTCTTGATAGTAATGGGCGAGAATTATTGCGTTCCTTTTTCTTCGCAGATTATCTATTGCTTCTATCAGCACTTCCCTATTTTGGGGAACCGGTGAAACCGTCTGGTAGGCGGAAACAGCGGTAATCAGCGGTCAAGGAAGCAATTTGAGTCAGTATAGGTCCAGCCTATTCATTAGTCCTGTCACTTCTTAGTATTGCCATTGTTGGAGATCTGCATGGTTCGTGGTTAGCAGAGGATCATGAACTGCTTCAAGAGCTAGAGCCTGACGGAGTTCTTTTCGTTGGTGACCTAGGAGAGGGTGATTTGCGGCTTGCTAAAGCAATAAAGAATCTTCCAATGGCAACTGCTGTAATTCTTGGTAATCACGATCGTGGCTTTGATCGAACAGGTGAGGTTTTAAGACAACAATTGAATTTGCTAGGTGATCTTCATTGTGGATGGAGTCTTAGGAAGTGGCATTCTCCCAATATTGGTATTGTTGGTGCTCGGCCATGCAGTTCTGGTGGAGGTTTTCATCTTTCTTCTGAGGTCCTTGGAGCCTTTGGGCCTATAACCCTTCAGGAATCTGTGAGCCGAATAGTTTTAGCGGCTAAGGATGTACCTGAGACCACCCCTCTTGTGATCCTTGCCCATTCGGGGCCAACTGGTCTTGGATCTAATGCAGATAGCCCTTGTGGAAGAGACTGGAAAACACCGCCTTTGGATTGGGGAGACAAAGATCTAGAGTTGGCAATTCTGAAGATTAGGGAGAAGCGAGTTCCAGATTTAGTCGTTTTTGGTCATATGCATCATTCTTTAAAATGTGGGAGTCGTACTAGATCCTCATTCGTTGAAGATCGTTGGGGGACTGTTTATTTGAATGCTGCGTGTGTTCCTAGGAGGGTACGAGATTCACAAGGAAAAAATATTACACATCTTTCTTGGGTTGAGTTTGTTGATGGAAATTTGAATTCTGTTTCTCACCGTTGGTATAGAGATGATGCATCAATTGCTTCAGAACAACTACTTTTAAGAAGATCATTATCTAAAACTTGAGGAATATCAAATACATATATACAAGGAATTAAACTCTTTTACCAGATGATATTTTGAGTATCCTTGGAATTATTTATCAAACTTTATTGACACAAACATTGGCTTTTTATCGATTCCAGTAAATATTGTCATCATTCAGATTCTGAACTTGACTTCTTTCCAAAGGTAGCCTGTGCAATTAGATATGCGCTTATAAGTGAGCTTGTAAAACCTAGGCAATTCCTTAAAAGAGGAAGTAGGTCATTCGTTCTGGTTATTACAGGTGCTAAGCCAAAGACACCAAAAAGCATTATCCAAAGTGGTGACATTAAAAGTAGCCATCCCCATGCAATTGTCTCTCCATCTTTACGTGGAAAGGCTGCAAAACCTGCAATCAGTCCACCTAATATTGATGTGGTTAATGTGAATAACCATTGTTCTCTTGGTAATCCTGGCACTACCTGACACCCACCTCGGTCTAGACACTCTTCGACTGATGCAATTGCATCTAAGATGGCCCCATCTTCTCCATGATCTCTTACGTAATATTGATTTCCATATCTAGTTTGAAGTTCAACCCAGAATGTTCTAGGCATTAGGGCGTATAACGCATCACCGACATTAAAATTAAGAAGGTTGCCACCACGTGGATCAGCAACTAGAAGCAAACTGCGTTCATCAAGGTCCCAAAATTTTCTAATTGCTAAGCCTGGGGTCCTTTCGTACTGAGAAAGGACTCTGATTTTCCATCCACTTTTGGTCTCATATTCGTCAAGTGACTTCTCTAGTTCAATTTTTTGGCGCGCACTAAGGGTTCTTGCTAAATCGATTACTGGTGTTGCTTCCTCTGGGAGTAGCTCAGGATTGTTATAGGCAAAAACTGGCGCGCAGAGTTCTAAAGAAAGCAATATGCATAGAAGACCAAATAAAGGCCTTATTCTGTTATTTGATCCCATGAGGCTTTATCAGGCATAGGTATTCTCTCTAATGAATGGATCATTTGCGAATTGCCCAGAATGGTTGGCTGAGCTAATTGTTAATTCAGGTGGAAGCGTTAGTTTCCATCAATATATGGATTGGGCCTTAAACCATAGTGAGTATGGTTCTTATTCAAGTGGAAGTTTAAAACTTGGGACAAAAGGAGATTTTGTTACATCTCCTTCTTTGGGACCAGATTTTGCTGCACTTTTAGCAAGACAAGTGGTCGACTGGTTGGAACAACTCCAGCAGGAGAACTTTAATAATCTTCCATTATCATTGATAGAGATAGGGCCTGGAGAAGGTGACCTTGCCTTTGATTTGATACAGGAATTAGAGCAGATTTCTCCAGAAATTACTAAAAGATTAGAACTTATATTGGTTGATATAAATCAAGGAATGATAAAACGTCAAAAAGAACGATTGAGTAATATTTGCAAAGTCCCTATTCGTTGGCTCTCTTTAGATGAGCTTGCGGAGAATCCTGTTATTGGTGTGATATTAGCTCATGAAATGCTTGACGCACTTCCTGTAGAAAGGATTATTTTGAGGAACAATATGTTGTTTAGATTAGGAGTAAAGCTCGAAGCTATAAATTCGCATTCTCTACTTTCTTTTGATGAACTTCCAATATCATCATCGCTTCTAGATTCCTTATTAGAGCTCGAAAATGAAGTTGGAATTAAAATTCCGCCAGATGGTGCTTCTGATGGTTGGTCAAGTGAGCTTCATATTGATATGAATCAATGGCTAGATAAAGTTTCTAAAACATTAATTTACGGCTCTTTGTTGATTATTGACTATGCATTAGAGGCCACTCGTTATTATAATAATTCCAGACAATCTGGCACTATGATGTCATATAAGAATCAATATGCCTCTTCTGATCTTCTTAAAGATCCCGGTTTTTGTGACCTTACATCTCATCTTTGCCTGGAGACTCTCTTGTATTATGCTCAGAAGAATAAATGGTTGCTTTTAGGTCATACCCGCCAAGGTCTAGCTCTTTTGGCATTGGGGCTTGCTGAGAGACTTAACTCATTGCAGAAGCTATCATCTGAACAATTGGATATAGCTTTATCAAGACGAGAATCATTGCTTCGACTTGTTGATCCTGCTGGCTTAGGAGAATTTAGATGGCTTGCTTTTGAGGTAAATAATCAAGAAGATTATATTAAATCAAATATTGGTCTAAAAACCAGATTCCTCACTGAACCTGATAATTAAGTCTGGAGATGCATTCTCTAATGGAATCATTTGTAATGTCGTATTTAATTTCTACTTCTCCAATCCTTTTTGGCATGATAAAGCAAATATTACCTCCTTTAACTTTTTTGTCTCCTTGTAAACTTCTCAAAACATCTTCACCATTTATTGAAGGCCATTCAGTAGGTAATCCAGTTTTTTTAAGTAGTGCCTTTTGTCTATTTGCTTCTTCTTTTGACCAACTATCAAGTTGTATGGCAAGTTCGCCAATAGTTACCATCCCTATTGATACGGCTTCCCCATGCAGCCATGTTCCATAGCCGCATAGAGTTTCGATAACATGGCCAAATGTATGCCCATAATTGAGAATTGCTCTCAAACCAGATTCATGTTCATCAAGGGCTACAATATTAGCTTTGGATGAACATGAATGAATAATTATTTCTTCTAAGACTTGATCATTTAGAGCTGACAACTTATTCAGGCCTTTACATGTTTCAAGAAGATCAAAAAGTTTAGAATCACCTATTACTCCATACTTAATAACTTCTGCCATTCCTGCCCTGAATTCTCTTTCAGGTAGTGTTTTAAGGGTTGATGGATCTATCAAAACCAATCGGGGTTGGTGAAACGCTCCTATAAGATTTTTTCCACCAGTATGGTTGACTCCTGTTTTGCCACCTATCGCGGCATCAACCATTGCAAGCAATGTTGTGGGAACTTGAACTATTGATATCCCTCGCAGCCATGTTGCTGCGGCGAAACCTGTCATATCACCTACAACACCTCCCCCTAACGCAATCATTAGAGAACCTCTTTCAAGTTTTGCTGTATAGGCAGCATCGTGGATTAGTGCAACACTTTCAGGAGTTTTTTGATCTTCACCCGCTTCAATAACTAGAAGATGTGGGTCGTAACCACTTTCAGAAAGGCTTTGAAGGAAAATGTCGCTATAAGGAACTGCTACATCCTTATTTGTAACTACTAGAATTTTGATTCCTTTTCTTATGCCTGCTTTAACCAGCTCTTTCCCAATAGATTGAATACTTCCTGCCCCTATGACTATTTCATAAGGCTGAGGATTTACCTTGACTGGAATTCGATGGAGAGTCTGATGCACAACTACCAATATGTGAGCGCATGTCTCTTCTATTTTATTTTGCTTGGTTCAAATAGGCACTGATAAGTTGTTTCACTTCATTGCCAGCAATATGGCTTTGTATTCATATCCTTTTTGATGTTGAGACTTAACTTGAATGGTTAGCACTGGGATGTCAGCTCTATCTAAAGAAAGGATAGAAGTTTGGCGAGGCGATGAGATGCATTTCGTATACGCTTTTTGCAATAAATTTGTTCTTGCAAGCTTTCAAAGTTGCATTATTGGATGCTTAATGAACTTCAAATGAGAGGTGTTTCAAGCGCTAGGGGAAATAATGAGCCTCACTCCGTTGTTGGAGTCGTTGGAGGTGGTCAGCTTGCTCAGATGTTGGTAGAGGCTGCGAAAAATCGTGAAGTGGACATTGTTGTTCAGACTGAATCCTTTAATGATCCGGCTGCACTAAAAGCTTCTCGCCTTGTATTGGCAGAGACGAATGATATTTCTGGTACAAGTAAACTTATGAGTGATTGCTGTGCTGTCACCTTCGAGAATGAATGGGTGAATGTTGATGAGTTAGCTGACTTAGAGAAGGAAGAAGGTTGTTTTGTTCCACCTCTTGCTGCTTTAGAGCCATTAGTAGACAAGGTCTCGCAACGTCAACTCTTAGATGTTCTTGGAATCCCAGGACCTAATTGGATTCATCTTTGTTCAAATCAACTTGGTAGTTCCAAGTTGCCAGTTGGTTGGAATTTTCCATTGATGGCAAAATCTGCTCGAGGTGGATATGACGGGAAGGGAACAAGAGTTATAAAAAACTTTGATGACCTTAACCAGCTTTTTGAAGATGTGGATTTGAATGATTGGTTGATTGAGGAATGGGTGCCATATGAGATGGAGTTGGCTTTAGTTGCTAGTCGAGACTTGTCTGGCCGAGTTAGGGCACTACCACTTGCTGAAACTAATCAGTGTAAGCAAGTTTGTGATTGGGTAGTTGCACCTGCGGAAGTAAGTCATCCCGTAGAGGTAATGGCTTATAACATTGCAGCTTCTTTACTAACAGAATTGAATTATGTAGGTGTAATAGCTATTGAATTTTTTTATGGTGCTAAAGGATTGCTTGTCAATGAGGTGGCACCACGTACGCATAATTCAGCTCATTTCTCAATTGAGGCATGTAGCAGTAGTCAATTTGATCAGCAAATTTGTATAGCGGCTGGTCTCCCTGTTCCAGATCCAGAGCTAATTGTTCCAGGAGCTCTGATGGTCAACTTGCTTGGTTTGCCAGAAGGTATAGGTTTGCCAATAGAAGATCGAATTTCCAGCCTAAAAAAAATCGATGGAGCCTATCTACATTGGTATGAAAAAGAAAAAGAAATTCCTGGAAGAAAGTTAGGACATGTCACTCTTCTCCTTTTTGGAAATGATGCGAAGACAAGAAGGGAGGAGGCCCGTAGAGGTTTGGAATGTATTCGTTCGATATGGCCTAATAATTTGGCTTTGAGGGGTTAAATTAAGAAAGAACTGCTTTGTTGGTGAAGGCCTTTTCTAGTGCTCTGATCTGACTCTCTTTCGACTTGGGGAGACTGTCGTGAAGGCAACGTAAACCGGTCTTGTAATCGGAAACGAAGCCCCACTTTGAATCCCCTTCTGGTACTTCCAGGTCGAACGCTGGGGCTCGCACGGCACGGTGGTTCAGTATCCGATAAGTGACTGTGGCACAAGGGTTTTACCCGTCGCAGTCATGGATGCTTTATGAGTGGCATACCCAGGTGGCATACCCAAAAGGAATATCCAATGGCATACCCACTAGATATAAGGTCTTCTCAAGTGGTTATTGGCTCATATACTTTTTTAGTGTATTGGCTCTTAAGGCTTGTTTGGACTTTTGGACTTGACCTAAGGGGCTTCCCTGCGTTCCCTTAAAGATAAACTTGTGTTTAAGTCAGGATGCCTTTGCTATAGCAAAGGTTTTGAATATATAAAGCACACATGGGGATTGCTACAAGTCCCCCAATGAAGCAAGTGCATATTGTTATAATCGATGTTAATAGTCCAGCCGAAAAACTAATCAAGCAGAAGGAAATCCAATTCTGTGAATGAAATAATGATTGAAATGATTCCCCAAAAGCTTCAATTATTCCGAGTTCGGTTGTGAAAACCCTGTTGATATATATGGGCGTAATAAATAGAATGATAATCCCAGGAATTATACAAAATAAAATTCCTATAAATAGTGTTATAGTATAAAAAATACCTGCAACTATATACCGGAGAGGTTTCCTGAATAAATGATTAAAAGTCTCTTTAATAGTTACTTTCTCGCCTTTCTGATAATAAATTGCAGCAATCACTGTTATCATCGCAAATGAAAGTTGTGAGACAAATGATAGAGGAAAAGTCACTACTCTTGAAATTATTCTAGAGGCATTAATAGTGTTCTCGCCTGCATCTGTCATGGAGAGAATGACAAAATAGATTAATAGGCTAATTACAAGCTCAACCAGTCCAACTAATACATAGACTCCAGATATGGCTAGAAATGCAGGTGCATTTTCTTTGTAGGCTTCCCATGATTTCTTGATGCCTGGGTTTTCGTAGGCTAGTTGACATCCTGAAGGCATATTCAATTTTTAAATCTACTAATTTTGATTGGGAATTTAATAATGTCATCATCTATTAGCAATGATTTATTAATCCTCTGAATAATTAACACCGATAGCCCTTCGCACCTTCTCAATTCCTTAACCATGTACTTTGACCAACAACCCATCTCGGGGTGTAGGACTGGGCAATTGTTTCAGCGTGAAATCTTGATTAGGGATTACGGTGAGTCGCAATTTACGAAACAATCCCACCACCATTAACCGGATCTCGAGTTCAGCTAGTGATTTACCTAGGCAAACACGCTCGCCATCACCGAAAGGCATTAGGTTCACAGAACATCCATCTTCTAGATGACGCTGTGGTCGGAATATTTCTAAGTCACCAATTCCATGGCGGTTGGAGGCAGTCAGAGCTACCTGGACCACACGGTTTTCGGGTACTTCAACGTTGTCAATCACTAAGGGACATTTGGTACGACGGAAAAAACCTCCTACTGGTGGAGTAAGTCGCATGACTTCACTGACAGTGGCGTCCAGCTTTGGGGCATGAGTTGGGTCGTAGGCGATGGTTGATTGGGAAGCCTCTGGAGGCCAGCATAAATAATCGACTTCTTCTCGTAGCCATGTTTCTGCTGGCGGGTTGAGAAGAAGTTCCTGCATCAAGCAGCTGAGAGCAGAAGCTGTGGTCTCATAGCCTGCAAATAAAAGGAGTAGAAGTTGTTCGACGAGATCTTCATCCTTAAGAGGAATGCCTGCTTCATCGAGACCACCAGCCAGCAAATCCAGCCCACCTTTGCCTTTGATAGGTTGAGAAAGCACTTGTTGCAGCTTCTTGAGCAACCGTTTTCTTGCCCTAAGAGCTTTAGCAAATGGACTGCCGGGTAGGGCTATCGGAATAGAAAAAAGTGCCCTAGTCCAGATCTTGAAATCAGAGAACAATTCATCACGATCAGGACCCTCCAGACCTAAAACAGTAGAGGCGATCACTGAAAAGGCGAAGCTTCGCATTTTTTCTGCGAGAGCCAGAGGCATTTCGGCAGTCTTCAGCTCCTCGGCAAGGTCCTCAACCATGTCAATGATGTCAGGGCTATAGCGTTGCAGTGCTGAGGATGAAAATAATTGGGCTACCACTCTTCTACGTGCTCGATGAGAGGCTCCATTGCGGTTTGCCAGGGAATGTCTACCTAATAGGAGTTGAACACTCTGAGGCCACCAACCTTCTATTGCGTCTGGTTGCGATAGAAGATCATAAATAGCTTTGCTACCTTGGATGAACACCATTGGCTGCCCCAGCATTGATGTCTCAAAAACATTCCCGTGACGCTCGAAGCGCCTCTTGGCGAACGAAGGATCGCGGAAAAATGCAAATGCCTCAAGTATTCCACTTATGGCACCCGTAGTAGGTAGTTGGCGCAGTGCAGCTTCAGCCATTCATTTGTAGAACCAATTCTTTTGGAGCATTTGCAGAGCTTTGTACTTGTACCTTGTCATTTTCATTGTGGGATATTCCTTTGACCAATAATTATTCACAGCTAATCATTCAGCATAGGTTGATAAATCTATAGTTGGTGGAATGATCAGGCTGATGACCTGTTGCTCTTATTATTAATAACTCTAAGGGGCCTTATAGGTTATATATGCCTGCACATAAAAAAAGGTCCGTAAACGATTCTGTACTCAAGAAAAATAGTCGAGCATTATTTCAGGATTTCCTACGAGATCTTAAAGGATGATATTTAATATCCAACAACGATTGGTTGAAAATATCTTCGGAAGTATCTATGAGAGACATGTAAAACAAAGTCCTTGGAGCCAGTGATAGCTAAACACTCTGCAAATGTTGAAAACCTAGTGATTATTGGTTCTGGTCCAGCTGGATATACTTCGGCCATTTATGCGGCGAGGGCAAACCTTAGACCGCTTGTTATAACTGGTTTTCAGATTGGTGGAATAGCTGGTGGACAATTAATGACGACAACATTCGTTGAGAACTTTCCAGGATTCCCAGATGGAGTGCTCGGCCCAGACTTAATGGATCTATTAAAAGCTCAAGCTGTTAGATGGGGCACTCAACTCATCGAGGCAGATGCAGAATTAGTGGACCTCAGTCAACGTCCATTCCTTATTAAGGCAGATCAAAGAGAGATTCAAACTAATTCGTTAGTGATTGCTACTGGTGCAAAAGCGAACAGATTGAACTTGCCTAAAGAGAAGACTTTCTGGAGCCGTGGAATTAGTGCTTGTGCAATTTGTGATGGAGCAACCCCTCAATTTCATAAAGAAGAATTGGCAGTTGTTGGAGGAGGAGACTCCGCATGTGAAGAAGCTGTTTATTTAACTAAATATGGCAGCCATGTTCACCTCATAGTCCGCTCAGATCAATTAAAAGCTAGTGCTTCAATGGCAAGTAGAGTTTTAGGTAACTCACTAGTCACAGTCCATTGGGGCACTGAATTATTAGATGTAATTGGAACAGATTGGTTGGACGCCATCTTAATAAAGAAAAAAAATACAAGTGAAATCAAAAGACTTCTTGTTCGAGGTCTTTTCTATGCAATTGGACATACTCCAAATACAGAACTTTTCCATGGACAACTATTGATTAATAAAAATGGATATATCTCCACAGAACCAGGTAGGCCAGAGACTTCAGTAGAAGGAGTATATGCAGCTGGAGATGTTGCTGATTCAGAATGGCGTCAAGGAATAACAGCTGCTGGTAGTGGATGCAAAGCTGCATTAGCCGCTGAACGATGGCTTAGCAAAAACAACCTTGTCCAATTATTTGAAAGAGAAAATTTAGAACCTGCCCAAGCCCTAACCCCTAAGCCCACGGAAACGACCACAGAGATTGATTTTCAATCAAATGCAATATGGCAGAAGGGCAGTTATGCCTTGAGAAAGCTTTATCACGAAAGCAAGAATCCACTTATAGTTATTTATTCCTCTCCTAACTGTGGCCCATGCCATGTTCTCAAACCTCAATTAAAAAGAGTTCTAGATGAGTTAAAAGGAAAGGCCCAGTGCGTTGAAATAGATATACAGGCAGATCAACAAATAGCTAAACAGGCTGGAGTAAATGGAACCCCAACTGTTCAGCTTTTTAAAAATAAGGTGCTGATCAATAGTTGGAGAGGTGTCAAGCAAAGAAGCATATTTAAAGAAGCAATTATTAACCTCTTAGAAACAAATCTAGATTAATTACCTACGCATTGCTCATGCAGCTATGAGTAGCTCTCTGCATACACTTTTCCTCTGAGTTGATCAATGCTTGCTCTGAGAAGTCTTTTTCTGATGTTGCTCTTAAATAAATCCTGTGTTCACTAATCGAGTTAAATGCCCCTTAAGCTGCTTAAATTAAGTTTCACTGCCAAGGCTCTAATGCTAGAGAAAATATTCAGGGATGCATCTTATGTGGTTGTTGCTTTAGCTTTAACCTTTTCCATTCTGCTTGCAGGATTGATTAGTGTAGATGCTGCTACTCCAGGCTTTACTCCCCCAGAAAATTACAGAAAAGATGATTCTCAAGGAATGGTTGTTGAGCCATCTCAGGACAACCA
This sequence comes from Prochlorococcus sp. AG-463-F15, assembly GCA_003211755.1. GTDB lineage: Bacteria > Cyanobacteriota > Cyanobacteriia > PCC-6307 > Cyanobiaceae > AG-363-K07. The sequence continues at coordinate 23,976 of QCRS01000001.1, forward strand.
AAAACAAGAAGTATCTAAGGATGAAATGGGTATGGAAGACATCTTTGGCAGCGAACAAGTTTTTCCTTTTGAGATGGGCCTTGGCAATTCAGCTTTTTAGCGAAGTAGAGATTAAGCAAACTAGTTCTTATGTTGGACCCATTACTCCCTAATTAGTTTTTGGTGAATCTCAGTCTGTGTAATGTCTTTCTATGACTAGCTCCTCCTTGACTGTTTTCTAGTTTCTCTGGATGTGTTTGGCTTTTGCTCCTTCACATTCCTCACAATAGTGATTGCTTTCCCATAAGGAGCTTATAGATCCCCTTCCTCCTTTTTTAGGAATCTTGGACCTCTTTCTTGGAATAAATTCCAGAAAATTGAAAATCACAAATACATAGACTTTGGGATTAATCAAAGTTTACCTCTAGAAATGATCTGATTTTCTTCCTATCCTTAGGATCAGTGGAGTTTTAAGGAATGAATTTCTTGTTTTTACTGTTTAAGCCTATACTTTTTTTAATGGTGAAAAAGCTTTTTAAAAAGCAGATGAAGTTATTTATTATTAATGCTTTGGAATGGCTTGTATTACAAACGGACAATGATATTGATGACCTCCTTTTAGGGAAGGTAAAAAGTGCAATGAAGTTAGGAGTTGTTTGACCTCAATGAAAAGGGTATTTGATCGTTGGATATTACTGATTGGAAGACTTTGTCGCCTAAGGAACGGTTGTACTTTAAGAGGCTGTGCTTAGGCCCTTTATTTACTTATGGGATCTTTTTATTTCTCAATCAATATGCACTCACAATTCTAGTATTGCTAGTTATTTACTTTACCTATAAGAAGTTTGAGAAGAAATAGTTATTTCTTCTCAAAACAACTTTTCTATGGCCTGACTAGGTAAGTGCTCTTATCAGCAAACATCAGTAAGCTTATAGCTTAATTGCTATCAATCTTTGGATATTGAGGTGTTCATCCTCAATGGAAAATACTAAAATAAATAAGGCCTTAGTGACACCGATTAAGTAGACATTCCGATTCTGCTTAAGCTGATAAGTATTAATGCAAATAGATGTGTGGATGGAAAGATGAGTCGGCCATAGTTGTTACAAGGTCAGAAATGCTAGCCGACCTAGATAAAAAAGAACTTTTGTGGAGGAACTATCTCTTAAGATCGTTGAGAGTGAAGATGTATCAGGTCAATTTATTTTTGATTAAGCAGATATAAGACAAACATCAAGAGAAGAATTCCTTGAGTTAATACTTCTTGACTCTTATTACCTAGATCCAGAAAGTTTCGCGTAGGTAATTTCTGTTGCTATTACTTTAGTACTTATACATAGGAACCACGCTCCTGAGATGTATCCCTTCCAAAGGATTTGCTGCAAAACATATTATCTAAATAAAGACGAGTGATCGGTCTGGAATCCACCCCGTTTTGCACAAGAAAACCAGCTAAGGCAGCTTGTATTAATCGATATTGATCCCAATTTGGATGATGCTCTATAAAAGTTGTCATTGCAGCCTGTATAGGTTCAGGGACTTCAGAAAGGAAACTTACCAACTGGGTGTGAGATTCTTTGCTTCCACTTTCATGAGATGAGCCTGCTATCAAGTTAATACCCTCTCGTGCTGAAACTTTCAAATCCTGTGCTTGCATCGAGTTTCTCTTCAAGTAGCTACTACTTCCTCACAATTTTGAAGATCCGTCAATAGGTATTGATTTGACTTCCGTTGTCACACTCTCACCGAAGATGTATTGCCCTGCAGTGCTTCCCATGGAAGGGATAGCAATTGTCAGCCAAGGAGAGCCCTAATAGAAATAATGTCAAGAAGAAGATGTAGTTCCTGTAGATTTCCACAGAGGTCTGTTCCTGAAATAATTCATCGCTCTAAATTTGTGGAATTACTGTGGAAAATAAAAGAAAGATTGGGGGAATATCAACCGAACCTGAAGGATAAGGATTCCTGATCTTTACTTGAAATATGAGAATCATTCTCGAAACTGCTTAGGAAGTCTTAAAAAAACTTGTTTAATGTAACGATGCTACTTCTGGCAAATCATCTCTTTGGTCTTTGGAAAATAGCCCTTTGAGGTTTTGAAATAGCATGATCCACCTGGATCAACTGCAAATACATGCTTCTCGGAGAGACTGTAAAAGTTATGAGTTACTGTTACTAAAAGTCGAAGGAATATTGCCAAGGCAGTTTGATATCTCTACTAATAGAAAATAGTGAGTTCCACGAAAGATTTCGATTATTTAAAATATAACTCTTCAAATGATAAAGAGGAATCGGAATATTTATGTGATGGAGCATGTGAAAGAATTAAAAAAAAGAACCAATCTACTTGAGTTAAAAATCTGTACCTTGCTATTGGACTGATACCAATAGCAAGGTAACTCAATTACTCTGATGAGGTAGTTGTTTGTTCTTAGTGTTTATCTTAAGTCTAGTGATCTAGGTAAGATAAACTGCCTTTTGCATGCTTTTAGTTTATATCTATAGATCCAACTGTATTAGACGTGTGTAAGCATTCGCTAAAGTAGTCTAAATGATATATTCTTCGACTGTTATGAGAATTGCAAGTCAGAGTTTTATAGAATTGGAAACAATTCCAACGGCTTTAATAATCACCCAACTGTTTTAGTCAAATAACTTGGCCGTAGCTTTTTCCCATTCTATAAATCCATATAATGAGTGAATCTCATAGTTAATATTATTGTCTGATTAGTTGTTTTCTTATATAAATTCCTCATGAGGGATCTCTATATTCCGTTATCCTTAGGTTAAGGAATTGGGTGGTCATTGCATTGTACTAGGCAGCATCTTGACCTTTGAGGTCATGGAATCTTGCTTCCATAGTCGGATTTCCCCTGGTCAATCTTTTGACAGTAACTTCCTGAGCTTTGTCGTTCGCAAGTCGTAGGTTTCTGTCTGCTCCAAGTAGAGCATCCTTTGTTTTTTGTAAATGGCTTATAGATTTGTCAATTTCTTGAATTGCAGTTTCAAATCGTCTTGAGGCAAGACAATAGTTTTTGCTAAATGTACTCTTGAATATTTCTAGACTGTTCTCAAAGTTTGTAATGTCTATATTTTGCGCTTTAACAAGAGCAAGTTCTGATTTGTATTCAAGTGATTTAATTGCTGCATTGCGTAGAAGCGTGATAATTGGGAGAAAACATTGTGGTCGAACCACGTACATTTTGGGGTAGCGGTGCGATACGTCGACGATACCGGAATTGTAGTAATCACTATCGGGTTCGAGTAGTGATACCAATACCGCATATTCGCAATCCTTCTCAATTCGATCTTTATTTAACTCTTTAAGAAAATCTTCGTTCTTTTTCTTTGTTGAAGTAGTGTCACTTTCGTTTTTCATCTCAAACATTATTGAAACAATCTCAGTGCTTTCTTTATCTAAGTCACGAAAAATATAGTCACCTTTACTTCCAGTGCTTGTATCATTGTCCTTTTCAAAATATGCTTCTGGGAAAGCTGTTGCTCGAATACGATTGAATTCCGTTTCACAATGCTGTTCAAGTGATTCGCCAACCATTTTTGTCGATAGTCTCAATTTCATGTCACGAAGCCTTTCTATTGCCTCATCTCGATCTTTGATTTGAACTTCATACTTTTCCTTCAGTGATTTATCAGCGAGTTGTTTTTCAAGTTCAGCTTTTTCAAGATTATTCTTTAGCTCGTCCCGTTCTTTTTGAAATTTACCGATTGCCTCAGTAACTGCAAGCTTCTGAGTGATTTCATTGTTTTCGTTAACTGTCTCCAGTTTGTAGGCGAGTGTATCGCGTTCTTTCTCTACAGAACTTCTGGCTTCGCTCACTGCTAATGCTTTCTCAACTTCTGCTGCATCTAGCTTCGCTTGTAATTCTTGTATTTTCGTGTCTTTAGTTGTAGCAAAGCTCTGCATTTCGATTTTGACACCTTTCTTGGCCAGTTCAATGGACTTAACTTTATCTTTCTCAGCCAACTCAAGTCGCTTCTCTAAGTCCTGTTTGAATTCCTGATCTCTTATTTGCTTGAGAATATTCGAATATCCAGTCTCGTCAATCTTGAATACCTTGCCGCATTCTGGACAGTTGATTTTATTCATTCCAATAGGGTTCCTGAAAATTAGCGATATTACAAGCCATTTTTATCCCTATCCGCCTTGCCAGCAAGAACTTTGTTAAGGCTAAAAATAATAGGAGTGAACTAGTTTTGGAAATTTCTTTAGGGGGGCAGGTCGCATGGAAGATTCCTATTGGCCTCCCAAGTTTTCAGTCAATAGGACTATTAAAGTCATGCCAGAAAATTCAAGGGGAGGTTTCTATTGGTTCTTCAGGTTGCAACGACGACTTCCTATATGCAAAAGCATCTAGTCCACATATGGCTAGACGTGCCACAAAGGTGCCTGTTGCTAGTGCTCTCGTTAATGCTGCTAAGTAAACTTATAGTTTGTTCTAAATAAGGGGCTAGAGATTTATAAAACCTTTTATTGACTATTATTTCTTGAGAGAGCTAACACTTCTATATTTAACCTGTTACTTAAGTCTCGTGTAGCAGGTCATTCGCACCTTTATAATGTGTAAAAAGATATTTTTGATTTGGTAGATTTCATTCCGATAAATGACCTTCGTTTTATTAATTATCGAATAAACCTCGAGGCCACTCAATAAATGTTTTTTACAGAACCGATGAATCAAAATGGAGAAGCCTATGAAGATGATAAGTAGACTTATTGCTTTTCATATCTCCTTATGAAAACCGGAGATTATTAAAAAGAGCTTATGCCACTACTAACAAAGAGGGTGCATATAGATCTGGAGGGTTTTTGCTGAGTTCAATCTACTGATCCTACTTAGCGATTAGGTTCTAACTGCAATGTGATGGAGATTTATGCGGACTACAGCAGTTGCTAGATATCCCATTGATAGGTCCAGCTGAATCAATATCCCCATTTTGAGATTCCATATTTAACTTGAGGGCATTTTTGATATTTTTAGATTTGAGTTTGAGAACCAAAATATTTAGCTTGAAGGATTTGCTGTGCTTCTTCAGGGCATTAGGAAGCAAACCAATTATTAATGCTATCTATATTTCCTAGAACAATCGCTCTTCAAGACAAATAGTCGTCAAATGGTCTTTTTTTTAATAGCTTGAATTGGTGAGTTCTGAACGAACCACAATGCCTCACAAGCGCATTAGCGTTCTTGCCCTTTGAATAAGACCTGCAAAATTTGTGGACAGTCAAAATAACTCTTCTTCACTTCCTCAAAACCTCAAAAAGGTAATGCTTTCTGGCCTGAATGGGAAGGCGATAACTTTGAAGTTAGACGACATTCCAAGTAAATCAGTTGTACGAGATGTCGTGCCTGACCGGTGCTTTACTCGTCAAACGAGTACATCCATTGCTTATCTAATTCAATCACTATCGATTCAAATAATCATTGTTGTTATAGGACTTTCTATCCCTGTAACTGGGGCAATGTTTCCAGTTTGGATCATCTATGCAGTTGTGTCAGGTACTACTGCTATGGGTTTTTGGGTTATTGCTCATGAATGTGGTCATGGAGCTTTTTCAGATAATCGAAAGTTAGAGACAATAATTGGTTATGTTTTGCACTCGTTTCTACTTGTGCCTTACTTCTCATGGCAGCGCTCACATTCTATTCACCATAGATTTACTAATCACATAACTGATGGAGAGACGTATGTCCCTCTAGTAATTGATGGAAATGGTACTACCGAGAAATCTGGCGGTGAAAACGATTTAGCCGCATCAAGAGCGTTAGGAAAAACACAGTATGGAGTGCGGCGACTTTTATCACATCTTTTCTTTGGCTGGCCTGCTTATTTACTTGCAGGAAAAACCGGTGGGCCAAGCTATGGAATGTCAAATCATTTTTGGCCAAGGGCACCATTTTCAAAGAAATTATGGCCATCAATCTGGGCAAAAAAAGTTTGGCTTTCTGATATTGGAGTTGGCTTTGTTTTGCTTGCACTACTTGCCTGGGCTTTCCAGTGCGGAATTGCTTCAGTAATCACCCTTTACCTAGGACCTTTGCTCATGGTGAATGTATGGCTTGTTGTTTATACCTGGCTCCATCACACTGATACGGATGTACCTCATCTCGCGGGCTCTGATTTTTCATTTATGCGAGGAGCTTTTTTATCCATCGATCGTCCTTATGGAAAAATCTTGGATTTTTTACACCATAGAATTGGTTCAACACATGCTATTCATCACATCTCGCCGAATATTCCTCACTACCACGCAAGAGAAGCAACTTTGGCGATTAAGAAGGCTTTCCCAAAAGTCTATTTATTCAGCTCATCACCAATTTATTTAGCTCTTTGGAACGTTGCTTCAACTTGCATCGCAGTGCAACGAGAGGAAGGAAGTTCAAGGTATTACTGGAAACAGCCATGAAAATATTTAGAAATCAACACCAAGCTCAGCTCAGCTCTTAAACAACTTTTTATTTATGCAATGTAAGTATTATTACTAGTAGAGCTACTTGATTGCGGTAATTCTTCAGACCGTCATCATGCAGATTGGCTAATGGGAGCGGTGTTTCTTAATTGCCAAAGCAAAACACCCCTGGTCACGACCATGAAAAGTGATAGAACTGCTAATCCAATACACAAAGGACAATGTGGAAAACTCATCTCCCCTTCTTTAACTAATTAAGTATTAGCGAAGACTTGAAAGACAGGCAGCATTATAAATATTAAATTTCATGCGTATAAAGGCTTATAGAGAGGTGCACCCAATCCACCTCCATCCTGGTCATCAACATCGTCAAAGAAGAATGAGAGAACCCATACTCCTCACAGTGCTAATAATGCCGCAAAACCTATTGTAAAAGGGTCAGAATCCAATCTTATAAATAAAATCAAGTGAACATAGTGGATTTTGATTGAAATTGGTTGCAATACTCACCTAAATCAAATGCGGCTTATTTGTTTAGCAAGTGAATTGTAGGGAGAACATTACGAGTTTTTGCCATATTTGAAATCAAGATATCCTTTCTATTGCTGATGAAGCAAGCTGACTTATCGAGAATCAAGAAAAGATGAGAACCTTCATTAGTTGCTGGCCTTTATAACTATTGGTCCCAATCCAATAATAGAAAAATTTTGCTATCCAATTTTCGGAAGACGATTAGAATAAATTTTTCTCATTATCAATCCCTTTCGATTGGTTTGGGTCTAGTCCAAGCAAGAATTAAGCCACCTATCAAACCCAGGTTCATAAATACTGCTTTTGACTCGAAGGGAAATATATGAAAAATAATTGTTGTAGGAATAATGAAGATTAGTAGTAATGCTGCACCGATCTTTTGGTTCTTTCCAAATACAAGAATTATTGAGCCTGAAACGATTAAAGCAATTGCAGCTATCAATAGCAGCATAGCTAGTGGTTGTGGAATTCCTCGAACAGCAATTGATTCAACGATCAAAGAGAATTTTGTAACTTTTACAGGCAGAGCTATTGCAAAAACAGTGGCTAGCAGAACCCTGCCAATAAAGTCCAGTGATTTCATGGCAATTGATCGAAACTATTGCGGTCTCTTTTAATTTAGTTGGCTATCATTAAAACTATCTTTTTATAAGTGCTTCTGACCTCATAGAAACTTAGAAGGAGAAAGTTGTTTGAAACTTGTTTGGCCTTTTTCCCTTCTTAAGAATTTGTTCAACCTCTTTCTCTGGTTTTTACTTGGTCTTATAAGAAAATTATGAATATCTTTTCATTCCTTCTAAGTCTTTTCATTGCGATTACTCCATCTTCAACTTTTGATTGTGATGGTGAGCCTCTTAAGGCTACTATCAGAAATAATTTGAATGGTGATTTTGCACTTACTACTGATTTGCAGAAAGTTGATCAGGGTGCTTTTGTAGTCCTGGATTGGAAAGAAATTAGTTTGATGCTTCCAGTTTCTTTTCAAAAAGGGGAGATTAGCTTTACTGATAGGAAGTGGCTATGGAGCTATCAAGACAATGAAAACGGTTTACATGAAGACAAACCAAGATTTGCTCAACGTCTTCCAAGTGGAGAAATAGTTGAGCATCAATGCAAGATAACTACAAAATAAGCTTGTAATAACTGATTACATAATTAAGCTTTAAATACACGGCTTTTGAGTTCAGCTGTCTATAGAAGTTTTGAAATTAAGAATAAACTCTATAAGCCTGGATTTCTTTAGAGGAGGAATGTAATCGGCTTTAAGGAAAAATTTACTTGCTTTTATGCATTTGATGAGTACTGCCCATTTGATGACTCCCAGCGAGCTCTTTAAGTGACTGAGCACCACAAATAGCACTTGATGCAATAACTACTAAGGAGGCGGTGCTGAGGAATTGAAGAACCACAGGGAGATGTGCGTTTAATCTGTCTCGAAAAGTTGTCATGTAGTCAATAAATAATATTCCATTCAAGCAAGCATTTAATCAGTTTAACCATTTTCTAATAGAAGCTTTAAGAAAAAGCAAACAATGTGTTTGCTCAAAAAATTCGAGTTGATAACTTCAGGCCAAACCAGCTCCAGAATTTAAAGCATAGAAGAAGATGCTTGTATGATACTTTGTATGTAAGTTTGGAACTTGAAATAGAAACTACAACTTAGAGATAGAAAGGAGATTTTAAAAGCACTTGAAAAGTTGGAAATAAGTATCTCTTAATGAATATTTTATAGCCCCTAGCTGATAGTTAGTTTTGTCGCAGAGCTTAAACACTGGTTAACATAGATCTAATAAAAACCTTGTGGAGAAAACTTTTTCTTGGTATCTTCATATGTCATGCAATAAGTCAAATGAGATGAGTGAAATTGAAGTACATAACTGCGAAGCTCTTGTTTTGGAATTGTTTGTTTAAAAGGATAATCCTCTGGAATTATCTCCCAAAAAAGTAGATGAAGGGTTGGGCTATAGAATAGAGAGAGTAATTGATCTTTTCCCAGATCTTGAATTGAAAAGACTAGTGAATGGAATTCGCTTATTCTTGTGAACTTGAACCTTGAGCGAAGCACCAAAGAGATCTAGGAGGAGATCTATAACTCACTAGCTCAAATCACTCGCGAAGGATAATGGTGATGGAACGCTTTAATTCGGACCAAGCAGCCGCATAATTGGTAGAAAATCTAGGGAAATGGAATTTAAGTGATCACAAACCAAAGTTATTGCTAAAAATAAATGGAAGACTAGAAAACCTTCAAAAATGGACATAGCAAGACAATGAATAATGAACCTATGAGCTATGAAGAATTACTGCGACGTGGTGTCGAAGCTCAGATGCGGGGCAACGAAGAGTTATCTAAGGCACTTTTTTCGCGTGCTATGGACTTAGGTGCAGAAGAACAAAGCGAGATAGAAAGCCAAAAATAACTGCAGCAGCGCTGAAAAATAATTCCAACGGGTTACGAACATGATCGCTACTTGTCGAGATAGACAGCTTCAAGGGAGAAATTCCATTCAACCCTAGAAACTTTCTATCACTTAGTGTCAGTTTCAGAACCGATTCGAATATCAAAACCCACTACTATTCCGATCGATATCAACAAGAGTCCTAAGCAGACGCTTATTGGAGGCATTTGCCAGCCCATATATCAAATGACTTTTTCAAATACCTTACAGGTCTTAGCCAACTAGAGGATATCAATTTGATAATGCTTTGGCTCTCGAGACACCTAAAGCAGTCGCCTTGGTAAGTTGAACTTACTTCTAGGGACTGATATTTGACCCAAGTAACCGTTGGAGAGAATGAAGGCGTTGAATCTGCTCTACGTAGATTTAAGCGTGAAGTTGTTAAAGCTGGGATTTTTAATGAGTTAAGGCGAATCCGCCATCACGAAACACCTGTTGAGAAGTACAAACGAAAGCAAAGACTTCGCAGCAAGAGTCGCCGTCGTGGCCGAATGCGCTGAGCTAGTTCCTTAGAGGTATGCGCAAGAAAGTGAATATTCCTCTTCGCTATCCTCTTCGGACTCTCTAGGGCTTGTTAAGTCCTGAACTGACAGACAGCTGAGCTGATCTGGTGGATCATTGCGTCTAATGAAAAACCAGGCTGAATTTTAGGGAGGAGATATTCTTTTATTTTTATATGTCTGTTCGATACCCTCTCTTTGCTTGAAAGAACGTTTCTTTGATCTATTAGAAAATGGGAAGTGCCATTGATCAATTTGATTATTGCTATTAATTGGATTGACTTATTCGTGTGAAGTTAGAGGTAGGAGTGGCAATAGAACATAATAAATCAAGAGTTGAGAAGCGTTTAAACGTCCATTTTGCCTACGCCAGTCAGCCACCTCTTCTAAATGGTCTCGAATAACTCAGCAAAGAAACATTCATTCAATACAATTGATAGCATATGTTTGTCTGCTCCAAACGGCTCGATCCTCAGGCTTTAGTTTCAAGACTTTAGCTATAAAGAACTTTCCTTTTCGGACCATACATTTTTATCTCTATCAGGTCCTTTAAGGAATGACTATTTTCACAGGAAACCTTTCTTTTCAAGCAGAGCAGGAAGATTTAGTTGCTTTGTTCAGCCAGTATGGTGAAGTCAAAAGCTGCAATATCCCACTTGATCGGGAGACGGGGCGCAAGCGTGGGTTTGCTTTTATCGAGATGACAAGCGAAGAGGATGAACAGAAAGCAATTGACGATCTTCAAAATGTGGAGTGGATGGGTCGTCAAATCCGAGTAAATAAAGCAGAACCTCGCAAAGATTCAAGAGGTGGTGGTGGTGGTGGTCGCGGTGGGTATGGAGGCGGTGGAAATCGTTGGTAAAGCATGGAAATCAAACAAGTTAAACTTGGCTCTGAGAAACAAGGCAATTCATTAGAAAAAGCTGAAGTTAGGCGGAGTGATTTTTTCATTAAGCCATTTTTACGAAGGAGTAATGCACGAGCCAGTTGGCAGCTGTTAACGACAATTGTTCCTGTTGCAGGACTTTGGGTCGCAATATCAAGGATTGATCTAACTTCTTTATCTTTTTATTTCAAGGCTCTCGCATTGCTGCCAATACTTGGGCTTTTGGCGTTGTTTTCCTCTCGTGCATTCTCATTGATGCATGACTGTGGACATGGCTCATTATTCAGATCACGTCGTCTCAATCGTCTAGTGGGTTTCTCTCTCGGAGCCCTCAACGCGATACCACAACATCCTTGGTCTCGAGATCATGCATTTCATCACAAACATAATGGAAACTGGGAGATATATCGTGGTCCTATTGATGTCCTAAGTCTTGAGGACTATCAAGCTATTTCTCAGCGCAAAAAATTATTTTATGCAATCAGTCGTCATTGGTTGATGTTGTTCCCCGGCGGTTTCTACTATTTGATTATTAAGCCTCGATTAACCTTGATAAATGCGATGGCTCAGTTTTTGTGGTCAATAGGTAGAGAGTTGTTAGTTGCTTTACGCAACAAAAATTACGGAAGGGCTTTTGTCTTCTCTACACGGCTTCGATCACATCAGTCAGGTTATGGAGATACTTTTGCTGAATTAAGCGATTTGATTATAAATAATTTGGTTGTAATTATCAGTTGGATTCTCATGAGTAGATGGCTTGGGCCAGGCCTTTTTTGGAGTTGTTATTCGATAGTTATGACCCTTTCAGCAGCCATTTTTATTTGTATATTTTATGTCCAGCATAATTTTAAGGGCTCATATGCAAATAGAACTGATAATTGGAGGTCTTTGCTTGGTGCTGTAGAAGGGAGTAGCAATCTAGATATACCCCGTTGGTTGAATTGGTTTTTAGCAGATATTTCTTTTCACAGCCTCCATCACATCTGTGATCGAATCCCTAATTACAATTTACGAGCATGTCATTTACATAATCAACATCTTCTAAAGGATGCTATGACTCTACGTCTTGTAGATATCCCAAGTTGCTTTGACTACATCCTTTGGGATTCGGAATTACAAGAGTTGACAACCATTAAAGCAGCTCATTCTAATAAATAGTTACTATCAGCTTCCTGATTAGATTGGTTCTTTTATTTAAGCTTGCAGATGTCCCTATTGAAATAATCCAAGGTTTGAATCAACGCACTGGCTATGGAAGGTGGGTTTGTAGTTTTTTCTATCGAGCATTTAAATTTTATTTGCAGATGAGTGTCTTGCTGACTAAATATCAGTGTTAATAGTTTTCTTTAAATCTTTAGTGAATACAAACAGATTGCTTAATTATTCTAGCCGTTGCCTAAGCAAGGAAAGTGAACTCGCATTAAGAAAATAGTTAATTAGAGGTATTTGCTTAGAAAATCGTATTTGTGCTGAGCAATACCTAGGTTGTCGTCTTATTGACTCATCACTTATAAAACCTTAGATCGCAATTCAGCGTTGTGAAGGCGTAAAAAATGGCAAGTTTTGAACGGAATAGTCATATATCCCAAAGATATTGATTTAGGGATAAATACGGCAGGGTAAACACTGCGGCAAAAAGACTTGGGCTAAAACACTTGGGCGTAAAGACCGATTTACACGCCGCCCCTTCTTTGGTTACACCATATATAGACCCCATGGCTTAACCCAGGAACAGTCATTAGGGCTTAGGGGGGATTGATCGACAATCCCCTCCGCAAAAACTATTGGAGGTCCCTATGAAAGCTCAAAAAACAGTTAAAGAAAAAACTAAGCAGATGATCCGCTATTCTCCACAACATTCCTTTGAAAATGACTATCCCGACAAGCGCCAGCAAGAAATGAAGAGAAGGTTTGGGATCCTTCAGACGAGACGAAGTTATTTAGAGCGTGAACTAAAAGTAGTAAAGAATTGCTTGTTCACACTTGATAAGCAAATGCAGAGTTATTCAGCATACAAACAACTATCTACGCAGAGTCCAGAAAATTCGACTTTTTAGTAGGTCAATAACTATTTTCTAATTGGTATGAATCAATTTTGGGCTCCCTTTGGGTATTACTTACGAGAGCAAGAAAACGATAAAAGCGTTTATATGTGCTTTGTTTGTCAGAGGTCTTCTGTGGACTGATCTTCGACAAGCTGTTCTTTCTAAAAAGAATTATGAGTGACCTTCTTTGGCCCATCCTTGGATTGCTTGTAGTTGGCTTCCTTAGCAATATTGCAATGAAGCAAATAACAAAGAAGCCTAAGACACAAAAGAGATGGGTTCGCCCTGAAACAAATTCAGAGTCAACAGATTAAGAAGTCTGATATGACTTAGATATTGGTCATCTGATGGCTATTTAGTAGGACTTATTTTTAGTTGAGAGAGATTTATTGCTTCGTCTTTGTCCTTAGGTTGAACAGAGACATTTTGAGATTGAGTGGTTAACTTTTTCGAAGTAAAGCCTAGTAATGGCTAAATGGGTTTAAAAAGAGGTATTCCATATTGGGTTTAAGAATGCAGAAATATCATTACAAGACAGAATGCTTGGTCACTTGGGGACACACAGAGGATGTCGTCAAAGACCTTCAAGTAGTTCTCAATAGTTATTCCAAAGAAGGTTGGAGACTTGTTAGCCACCAAACTCCTCGGGAGCCAAATGAAGGCAGGACTCATATTTTGATCTTTGAGAGCCAAGCTTGAGGAAGAGGCCAATTCTCGATACTTAATTTCCTGTAGCTTCATTAGCTAAATGAAAGGGTCAAAATCACTGATAATTGAGCTGATGTTTATCCAGGCCAAAAACCCATTTGACACCTTTCCTGGACAACAAAATCAATAGTGGTTGTTCTTTTCAGGGTTGATAGAGTTAACAGTATTTATAGCCTAGATTTGAAATGGACCTTACTTTGGAAAGAACTGACAGCATGTTTTGATATTTTTCGGAATTCCTCCTAGAAAGAAAGCTCCCCATCACCCAGGCCCGTAGCTTTTAGCAAGGGTCTTTTTTATTTCCCAGGATTTGAGAGCACACTAAGTAATGAACTTAAGTCTGTGATTTGAATCTGAAGAGAGGCTCAATCAAATAATACTTAAAGTTTTTGCTCGTTATAGTTGTTCTCAAACCTTTTAGCTTTTGCCTCAGCTTGATCAGGCATCTTTCCCCCTTCTTTTAGTTCGAGAATGTCTCGAAACTTCTTCATCTCTGGATTCGTGGCGCCAAGTAGTTCTTGGATTCTCTTGAGCTCTATGTTGATTTTTTGGGATATCGTTTCGTTGGCCATTTGAGCGATAAGGTTTGGCAAATGAGAGCTTGACGATTTTATTTGATTATTCTCCGCTCTGACCAATAAAAAAGACCCTTGCTAAAAGCTACGGGCCTGGGTGATGGGGAGCTTTCTTTCTAGGAGGAATTTCATAGAAAATCAAGCCCCTATAAGTAGTGCTTCTACTTGCCGTAGCGTTAATTTGCACCATAAGTGGTGTGTGTTCATTGGTGACAAGTCTCTTGACAGTAAAATATCCAATAAAACTGTTCTATGGGGCTAGCAGTTGCACTTGATATAAGCACTCTGTTTGCTTTTGGTTCACATGTATTTTATGGATTATTTTTTTGACCCTGCGACTCAAGTCGGTAACCCTACTTTGCTTTTAATAGAGAGATTATTTTATGGAGGGTTGGCGATATTCTTCTTTGGAGCGATCAGTACTGCTATCAAAAGAGCTATGGAGAAAGATGATGAAGAGGGTATGGACAGCTAATTAGTCTCAACAGCGATAGGTTTTTCGCTTGAACAAGCATGTGTTTTTACCTGTTGACTAATGATCAGAGTCAAGATTGTGCAAATGACTCTCTTTCACTCGCTTTGAAGCTAGGCACTTTTCATTTCTCTAGAGAGATCATTCACTTGGCTTCCTTAAATGCAAATAGAACTGAGCCTAACGAGAATATGTTTTCTCAAAAAAAAAACGGCCTGTGCAGACTCAGACCGCATAAGGCATCTCACAACCTGTATCTATATAAACGCTTTTAGCTTTCTCGCGCTCTCGTTAGTAATACCCAAATATTTAGGTCAGTAAGTTTAGGAAGAAAGGGTATTTCTACTTGCAGAGCAATAGTGGTTTTTTTCTTCTATACTTCTCATCAAGCAGATCGCTGCAATTGACTGATCTTGTTTGCAAAAGATCTCATGGAAGCCAGTAAAAGCTATCTAGGTCTGTAAAGCGTAAACAGAAGTAATTACCGGCCGTACTTTGGTTAGAAAATTTTATTGGTGGCGCATGGCTTCTTTCTTGTATCTTTTGAAATTCATGTCATATCCTATAGCAGTCATTAGCCTTAGGAAGAATTCTTATGAGGAGTGCTTGTCAGAAAGATCTCTTGATTTCATTATCTACATAAAAACAGGTGAAATAGTTTCTGATTTTCACTTGTTTGCTAATCCAGTCGCATTTATTACTAATCACTATGGCAGAAATAAAGCAGGATCCTAAGCGGTTTGCATTTGATATTTATTCACCAGTCATAGGTGTAATAGCTCTAGGCGTTAGTTTGTGTGGAATTAGTCTTGTAATTATAGGAATAAGAATAGGACCATTAGTTCGTCAAGCAAGTATTTGGAATGGATGTGTTGATACAACACAAGATTTTCTGTCTGAGCTTCCAAACTTTGTAGCAACTGATGCTGAGGATCTTAAAGCTATGTCAGTAAACTTGTGCAATGGTTCTACTCCTCAGAGAGTAGAAAGTCCTTCTAGATAATTAAAGTCAACTGAAAAGACTTTTGTATAAATTTCTGGACTTTTTATTCGCTATTAAATCAATTAGATCTTATAAAGATGAGTTATTTCTCTATTACTTTAAACTAGAAATTAGAAATACAGTGTGGATAACCAAATGAGCAGATTTGGTTGTTTAAGTTCCAAATAACCATGTGTCGAATGCTGCTGGGACACAAACTTCCCTGCCGTCACGGGATTTAAAGCATCTTTCGATTCCCCATTCTCTCTCAACAATTTTCACGGATGAGATGTTCTTTGGAAGGGTGGGTGCTACTAAATGTGCTCGATCCATGTGAGTATGCAACTACTCTTTTCTATCTGCTATTGATACCTGGTCAATAAGCAAAAAGGCTGTTTTACAATTATGATTGACTTACTTCCAGAGTCCTTCTTATAGCCTGTGTTCTTCTGGACTGCAATTATTAGAAAGTCAATAAAACAAGTCACAGATGGACTTCTTTAGTATTTATGTTCAAACTCAGATATGGGCCAAACAACTACTAAACCTACAGGACGGTATCAATGTCGAGATTGTATCTATGCATATGATCCTGCTGTAGGTGATCTGAAGCAAGGAATTTCACCTGGTACTCCCTTTGAGGATTTGCCAGATTATTGGGTTTGTCCTGTATGTAGGGCAAGTAAACGACGATTTATATCCTCAGGTTAATTGGACGGATGTTTATTGATCTTCTCCTTTCTATTCAAACTTGATTACCAAGGAAGTGTTTCACCGTTTGAGTGCCAAAATCCACCTGATGAGTCAATCGTGAGTGAGTCAATTCTATTAAGCAGCCCAATGACCGACTGTTCAGGAGTTATTCCATGAGGTGTAAAGCCTGTCATCCGGGTGCTTACAAGACCTGGATGTAACAGAGCTACAGAGATTCCATAGGGTCTTAAATCAATTGACAAAGATTTGCCAGCCATACAAAGTGCGGCTTTCGACATTCTGTAGCCGTATGATCCCCCACTATTGTTGTCTTTAATGGATCCCATCCTGCTCGTTACCAAAATGACTTTTGATCCCTCTCTGAGGTTGTTAAGCATGTTTGCAGTAAGCAACAATGGACCTATGGCATTAACCGCAAACTGATCCTTAATACTTTCAACGTCAAGGTTCTCTAGGCAGTTGGTTTCAGCAATCCCTGCATTCAGAATTAATACATCAACTTTTGTGTTGCTTAACTTTTCTTTTAAACAAACTATAGAAGCTTCTGATGCCAGATCAACTCCACGCTCTGTTTGTATGTTTAGTTCATCTAGTTCCTTCGAGGATTTACGACATACAGCTATTACCTCATTTCCTTTTCCTTTTAATTGTCGACAAAACTCAAGCCCAATTCCACGATTAGCACCAGTTATCAAGAAAACTGCCAAAGTTTTAGCTGCATATTCAGAGATTTTAGTTGGATTGGGTTTAGAACCCAATTAATTAGTCTTGAAAAGCCTTTCTGCGATGGATTTTTTCAAAGACTTAACCCTATTAGTAAGCATGTTTTCTTTTTGGTGGATATGGAACTTATGATCTTCCTCTGCATAGGACTCTGCAAGTTGGATTAGTCTTTGTTTTTGTAATGGACAGCACCATTGCAAATATTAACTGCTATTGCCTCTCTACCGACTTGTCCTTTGCCTTCTAGGCTATGGATCTTTGATAGGAAGTTTCTTGTTGTCTCTAGACATCGATTCCAAGCTGTAGATTGACGTGAAACAGGTGCTAATTCGATTGCAATTACTGACAAACTAAGAGCCATGATGCCTAAAAAACAATTTTGAAGTGAGTTACTCATTTCATTCTTATTCTATTAGGAGCATTATGCTTCTAGTAAGGTTAATCTGACTAGACACCTAAATCAATCTAAGAGGTGTTGATGCTTGTTACATATCTTGTGAAATTCAAATGATTGAAATTTTTCCCTAGGCGGTTTTGAGCTTTAAAATTTCGACAATAAACAATCTCCAATCAAATAGAAATCACTTGATTGCAATATCTCTTTAATATCAATGTTTCTGAAGACTATTGATGAATTGGAAAATCAATGACATTCCTGATCAATCTGGTCGCGTAGTTTTCGTAACTGGTGCGAATAGTGGTTTAGGCCTCCAAACCACTAGAGCTTTACTTGGGAAAGGAGCGACAGTCATCATGGGATGTCGCTCTATAAAAAAAGCCCAAGAGGCAATTGAGAATTTTCTTGAGAAAACTAGTATTGGGACTATTGACTTGATCGAGATAGACCTTGCAGATTTACGGAAAGTAAAAAGAGCAAGTGATCAGTTTCGAGAAAAATATGACCGACTTGATTTGCTAATAAATAATGCTGGAGTCATGGCACCACCACGCACCCTTAGCAAGCAGGGGTTGGAGCTTCAATTTGCAGTAAATCATCTTGCTCATATGTCTTTAACTCTAAGGATGTTGCCGTTGCTTGCAAAAACCAGTGGGTCCAGAGTTGTAACAGTTACTTCAGGAGCTCAATATATGGGAAAAATGAATTGGGAAGATCTCCAAGGAGAGATCCAATATGACCGTTGGACTTCCTATTCTCAAAGCAAATTAGCCAATGTGATGTTTGCCCTAGAGCTAGATAATCGTTTACGTCGCTCGAAACTTGACGTGTGTTCTCTTCTTGCGCATCCAGGTTTAGCTAGAACTAATTTGCAGTCCTCGTCGATCTCCGCAAGCAAATCTTGGCAAGAATCTCTGGCATATAATTTGATGGGGCCTTTGTTCCAGAGTGCAGCTATGGGAGCACTCCCACAATTGCTTGCTGCCACAGGACCCAAGGCTCAAGGAGGGGAACAATATTGCCCTCGCTTTAACTTCAGGGGATCACCAAAACTTTGCAATAGTGCTCCACTAGCTTCAAATAGGGAAGAAAGAGAAAGGCTATGGGAAGTGAGTAAAACTCTTATTGGGGATCTAGTAAACCTTGGAGAAGGCTTTCAATCTCTACTTTGATTATGCGTCTTTGTAGGCGTGTTGCATAAGTATTTCAATACCAATGATTCCTAATGCACTGATTTCAGTTGCTTTTAGCCGTACTAATGGCGCCATGCCGTCATCATAAGCTTGTTTCCATCGTGGTGCACATAAACACCAGTGATCATCAGCTTTTAGTCCTGTGAACCCGTATTCAAGCATTGGTGTAATCAAATCGTTTCCTTGAGCTTTGCTGTAATTCAAAAATGAATCAGTCATCACACAACAGATAGTGTGTTGCCCGATATCTGATGGATCTGTTTTGCAATATCCATCTCTATACCAACCTGTGATTGGTTTACAGCTACATATTTGCAGTGGTTCCCCTAAGATATTTAAAATTGTTGATGTATTGGGACTATCTGAGTTCATGGACTTTTTGTGATGATGCTATTTAGTTGAACCTATATGCATACCTTTTAAATTGACTAGTACCAGCTTCCATTAGAATCAACTCATAACATTAGATCTTTGTGAGCTCTCCACTTAATATTTGAAGACCTTAAACGCAAGAACTGCTGAATAATACAAGCGTCTAAGTTCATATTTTTGTTTACAGGTGTGATAACTATTAATTGTTCCCTTTATCAAATTGATAAATTATTTATAGAATAGATAATTTATCCATATTTAATTCTTCTATACATCTAACATTGCACTTGATTAGTTGATTCTCTTATTGGTAGGAATTCAAACCAGATGAAAGAGAATATCTTATATACTTTTCGCCGTTGCCCATTCGCAATGAGGGCGCGATGGGCCTTACTTATGACCAAAAGAGTTGTTGTTTGGCGTGAAGTTTTATTAAGCCAGAAGCCTAGAGAACTGTTAAGTATTTCGCCTAAAGGTACTGTCCCTGTCTTGCTAACCTCTTCAGGTGAGGTTATTGATGAGAGTGTTGAAATCATGTATTGGGCACTTAAGGAGAATGATAAGTTAAATATTCTTTGTAAGAATGATCTACAAGCTGAAAATGATTTAAAATATATTATAAAAAAAAATGACTGTGTATACAAATATCATCTCGATAGATATAAATATGCCGATCGATTTATTAAGTCTGAATGGGAATATCATAAAAATGCTGCAAGAGAAATTTTATTGGAATGGGAGAATAGGTTATGTTCTCAGAATAATAATGAGACTCGTTGGCTTTTACAGAACAGAGAAACATTAGCAGATTGGGCTATTTGGCCTTTTGTTCGCCAATATAGAATTGTAGATCCTAATTCTTTTGATCAGGACCATGGTCTACAGAGTCTTAGGGAGTGGCTTATGATGTATTCTAATAATTCTAAATTCAAGGTATTAATGCAAAAGTCGAAACAATGGTTCCCAAATAATAGTAAAAAGTATTTCCCTCCTGAACATTTATCTAAATAAGAGGACTCTTTCTCCCTAAAGAATTGTGCTATTTTGAATATACTCATTTACATAAAACTATATTTAGTCAACCTATATATACAATTATCAATTTAAAGAGGTGTGAACTAGAAAATACATTGAGCATTATATAATTAATATTAGGATTTATCATGCCTTCCTAATGTTGTCAGCTTCCAGCGAGAAAAGGCTTAACTGAAGAAATTAAATCATGGGAGTTTTTGCTGCTATCTCTGCTGCTTTATCGTGGACTATTGCTTGTTTTATTTGGAGGTCTCAAACTAAATTCTTTAGTTCAATCCAGATCAACCTTATAAAGAATACTTTAGCTGCTTTCCTATTCTCTCCTGTCATACTCACGATTTCTTCGAATACTGAAATTAAAGCAATTGCTATTCTTTCTATGAGTGGTTTTATAGGAATAACATTAGGAGATTCTTTTTATATTACAGCATTACGTATCTTAGGTACTCGCAGGACACTTACTGTCGAAGCATTCTCTCCAATTCTGGCTAATTTGTTCGGGGCAATATTGATAAAAGAAATTGCACCTTTAAAAGTCTGGATAGGAGCTTCTATTATCACTTTATCACTTACCTTAATTGCAAGAGAGAATATCGAGAATATACCAATAAATACGAAAGAAGATGACTCTCTAATTAAAGGATTCATCTTCGCATTCTTATCATTAATATGTGCTGTTCTTGCTGCAACTTTATCGAGATATGTATTGAAGGACTCTGTTATATCATCTCTTCAGTCTACAGAAATTAGACTAGTAGCCTCAATCATCTTTTTGATTCCAGTAGCAAGAATAAATTTTAGTTATCTCTTAAATGATATTACAAAAAGGAATCAATTAAAACTTGTAGTCGCTACACTTTTAGGTACAAATCTTGGTATATACCTACAACAAACAGTTTTTAAGCTTTTACCTATTGGATTGGGTTGGACTTTATTAAGTATATCACCAGTAATTTCTCTATTCTTTGCAAGTCTTGAAGGCGAAGATATTGATACTAAGAGTATTCTTACATCTCTCCTTGCTTTAGTAGGAGTTGCAATTGCATTAATTTGATTTCAAGGATTTAAATTTTCTGAAATAGAACTTTTGATCATCACTAAATATTTGACTTGTCTAAATACTTTCTAAGTACGGAAATATCATAGTCTTGATATCCCTCTTTAATTAAACTTTCTTCGATCTCTTTTACTTTTTTTGTAACCTGTAGATTTAATCCAGACTCTTCTGCAGTTTTTATTGCAATGCACAAATCTTTGTGGTGGAGGGATAGTTTAAACCCCAATGGAAAATTATTTTCAACCATATTTTTAGAGCGATTTGTAAGTGCCCATGAATTAGCAGCTCCTTTTTGCAAAGAATCGATAACTTGTTCCATAGGTAAATCTAATTGTTGTCCTAAAGCAATTGCTTCTGCAACTGCAGCATAGTTTCCTGCAACCAGCACTTGATTGATTGCTTTTACTTGTTGTCCCTTGCCAACTTCTCCAAAAGCGAAGATAGAACTTCCTATCGAGTTTAAGATTGGATGTAATTCATCAAGCATCTTTTCATCAGCACCTAAAAATATTGTCAGTGAACCTGATTTTGCGCCTTCACTACCACCTGTTACAGGTGCATCTACATAAGTTATCTTTTTCTTTTTAAGCCTAGATGAAAATGATTTTGATTTTGCCGGACTAATTGTTGATAAATCAAGCACAATACTCCCTTCCTTAAGACTATCTTGAGCACCGTGTTGACCAAATAAAACCATCTCAACTGCTTCATCATTACTTACACAAACCAAAAGGACATCACAATTTTTGGCTGCTTCGTATGGGCTTGAGCATGATTTAGCTTGTTTTAGACATTTATCTTTTTCAGCTATACGGCTTCTTGTATGAACCTGCAATTCAAATCCTGCTGCAATTAAATTTTCTGCTATAGGTAACCCAATTGTACCTAAACCAATAAAACCCAGGCATGGAGTTGAACTCATCTTTTTGCTAAACCTAGCAACCCTTACTATTCCATATACGGGAGCATTGATTCGAGAAATTTATAGTAGTGATTTTCGAGTCCCAGCAATCAGGAGTTATCTCTTGGAGAGATAAGCAGAATTCATGTCTTTTTATTAATGGCCTAGATTATTTCTTAGTACCTTAAAGGTCGTTTCACTAGGTATGTATTGAGAAGCATCCTTGATTCATTTTTCGGACCACCTTTCTTGGGTAGACATTCAACAGTTGACCAGATGAAGATAAAAGCCATAGAGCCCAATAAAAAATATGCCCATATGTTGGGCACTTGATTCCTAGTCTCCTCTTTTGTAGTCATACTGCCACACAACCCATCCCATGAAGATCATGGAGGATCAAAGTTCTATATGTATATAACTACTTGTACCTAGTTAATGCTCTCGTAATAAATACCTAAACAGAAACCTAAAGGTTCAGAAAGGTAACAGATGTACTAATTAAATGGTACATCTTTCCCTGCAAGAGCTTCACATTGATCTTGAGCTCTCAGACCTCTAGAAATAGCTATGTCCTAGGCTTGCAACTCCTGAAGCTAGTGTTGCTCATTTCATTCTTGAATAGAATTAATCAAAAAGACAAAGTCGCTTATTTTCACGATCTCTTCTTCTTGAATAGAGATAACTGCTAAATAGCCAAGAATCTAGTGAGGTTGGTATGGAGTGTTCGAGACCATCTGCAGATCTATAGATCCTTTCGATGCCGAATTCTCTTTCTACGATTTTAATTGCAAAATTCATAGACTATTCATATGGATCCTTTTTTTTAGTGGTTTGATTGACATAGAGCAATAAGTAAAAATTGCAGTTGACACTCATATCCCAGTCTTCAGTACTGATTTGAAGGTTCTTAAAATAATCTGAGGAGTATTTTCTCAATTTTATTTGATGCATTTTAAACTTAATACATAAACCTTTGTTTAGAGTAATTATATGGGCTTATTACTCTTGTAAATTAATAATTCTAGGGTTTTTCTCCTTGACCAACTATTTTTGTTGAGTGTGTAGCCGACTCTTCCCATGACATAGAAATACTTTTATGATTAATTGGTAATAATCAAAAACCTGTATACCACTTTTATCCAGTGCTTAAATGAAATTCTTTCTACTAGTGATTGTTCCGATTGCTTCTTTAAGTATTTGGGTACTTATTAGCTTGCTTAGAAAACTAGTCAATGAACAAGTAGAAGAGCAAGTGAAGAATTTTGCTAATCAAGCAAAAATTCCGAAATTTCTTAGTAATCGCATAGGAATAAGAATTAAATGGCGCTAGCTAGCTTTATTCTCCTTAGAGATTTCTGATTATATGGCTAAGCATATTCACTATGAATTTATTTATTTGTGACTCCATATATATAGGCACTAGCTTCCATAAGAACTATTTGCTATCCATGCATCTACCTAGGTAACACTACTTAGGTGCTTTATTCTCCGTAATTAAATTACCCAAAACCTATTAATCTGTTGTAGAAAGAATTTTAGTAGAGGGAGTGTAATTCATGCAAAAAAACGAAGACGGTATTGAAAAATTTGAGGAACAAGATGCAATTGATTCATATTTTGATTGCATTACCGCTTGCTCACTACATGGAGATGGTCTTGACTGCGTAACTCGTTGTGTCGAAGTACATCTAAAGGATGGCCTTTAACTATATGTCCAAGAATCTCATATATGTCAGCAATAAAGGGGGAACAATTAATTTGTTTCGTGATCAAGGACGATTTCTATATTTCGTCTGTGCCGAAAAACTTTGTTTGTATTGTGACGACCTGCCGACAGCAAAAATCCAGTTAGATAGAATTGAAAAGCGTAAATCCTTATCGAACCATAGGATTCTTCCTTTTACAAATAGATGTGGGCAAGCTCTAAGGGATCTTATTGAAGAAGCAGCTGCCCCATATTTAGATTATTAAAATAAATATAAATTTTATCCCTAAACTAAGATTAATGAATTCTTAGCTTAAGGCTAGTTTTGGTTCTAATTCAAGTATTTTAAAATTAACTTCTCACTATTAGTATCCCTTGATATCCTTTTGGTATTGAATCTATAATTGCTGATTGTCTTAGCCTACGATTTTATTGAAAATAATACCAGTAGTTATTTGTTCTCAAATCTAAAACAAATAAATAATATAATAACCAATATTAAAGCTATCAGGTTGTTACTTAACAGTAGAATGCAAAGGTTCTTTGCTTTCTAGGTTGCTAAGCTCAGAAATCTTTAGCATTAGACCAAATTTACTTTACGCATGTTTTTCTAGTAATGTCATTTACTATAGGTTTTAATGGTTACATCTTTTCTAATAACCAAAATGAGTATTGACTCCTTTTTCCTATTCTTATTAGTCGTAGCTGCCTATATGCACCTTTATCTTACGTTTATCAATCGAGGTAGTAGTCGAGGCGTTGATCAATTAATTGCTGCTAGTAGAAAATGGGATGATGTTGTTAACGAACTAAGAAGAAGGTCTTAGTTCGTTTAGGTGTATTCTAATCTGTCATTAATGCTCAGGAATGATGCTTCTAATGGTTTGCAAGCATTGTTTATTGGGATGAGAAATACAGCAAGAGGTTTTCTACTAGAATTTTGATAACTTGTGGTCAATTAAAGTTTCGTATTAACTAAGAATTTTCTGAAAAATAATTTCTAAAGCTCATTAGATTGTATTTAAAGCTTTGATTAGTTCCCAGAGCAATCCTTTTCTGATAATCCTAAAGGCATTATTATGAAAAGGATTGCAACGCTAATCAATAGCTATTACATAGGGATAATCAACTCAGTCCTATGGCCGTCCTTTCTTGGCCCATGCGTGGACCAATCTTTTCCAAAAAGTCATCTTTGAAACTCAAGCCTTCAAAGAATCATTTGGTTGATACAGACGACTCCGGAGCTACCACTATCAATCATTCCTCAAATTCAAATCAACGATTTTTTGCAGCATTAAGGGAAGGTGGTATCTGGCTCTCTTAATTGATTAGTCAAAAACGACCTTTTTTGCTACAGGAACAGGTCTTTTCGGCATATCCCCTTCGACTGATCAACTTATAGTCCTCAATCTACCGGCAATTCTTGTAGGGATTACTTTTATGCACCTCAGAAGATAATCAAATTGGGGGGCGTAGTGATTGCTGTTGTGACGACAACCTGTGCAATATGGTGTACACATCATTGAGATGTAATTGGAAGGCTCCTTTGTTCCCTTTGTTTTCTACTTATTTGGTATTTAAGCTCTAACGGATACGTTTATCTGAAAATTTCATTTATGAATGCTATGTCACGATAGTGCGTGCTTTTGGATTGATTAATTTTCCATAACCACCTCCACCGGGTGTGGCAATAAGAACCGCTTCACCAGGCCTAACGTCAAAACTCTCGCATCCTTTGAGACTTTTTTTCTTCCCATCGATTAGCTCTAGTTGATTGAAACCAGGGGCACCTGCCATCCCACCACCTAGACCAAATGGAGCAATTTTTCTGGAACCTGAAAGTATTGAAACAGTCATAGGTGCTAGGAAACGAAACTTTCTGAAAAGTCCATCACCTCCAGTCCATTCCCCTTGCCCTCCGCTTCCTTTTCTGATAGCAAAAAGTTCAAGCTGAACTGGATAACGTTGTTCAATGATCTCTGGATCGGTTATTCGTGAATTAGTCATATGAGTTTGGACACCATCTGCTCCATTAAATCCATTACCAGCACCACTACCTCCAGCTACTGTCTCGTAGTATTGCCTCTTATTGTCTCCGAAGGTGAGGTTGTTCATAGTGCCTTGGCTGGCTGATAAAACACCTAACGCTCCGAAAAGTAAATTACATAGCGCTTGAGAAGTCTCCACATTTCCGGCTACTACAGCTGCTGGAGGAATTGGGTTTAGTAAGCACCCCTTAGGCACAATCAATTCTAGTGGTTCGAAACAACCTGCATTTAGAGGAATATCGTCTTCCAATAAACAGCGGAAGACATAAAGTACAGCGGCTTTAGTTACAGCTAGAGGTGCTTGAAAGTTTCCTTCCCCTTGAGGTGAAGTTCTGCTGAAATCTAATTTTGCTTTGCAGTTGATCTTGTCAATTGTTATTTCTACAAAAAGCCTTGCGCCGTTGTCTAGCTCAACAGAAAAGTAACTATCTTCAAGCTTCTTAATTAGATTTTGCATTGCAATCGCAGCATTGCGGTGAAGGTATTGCATATACAGACTCACTTCTTCATGACCCACATCAGCAACTAGCTTCTCTAGCTCACTTACACCTAGCTCATTGGCTGCGACTTGAGCATTTAGATCAGCAATTAACTCGGATGGATTGCGTGGTGGAAAATTGTCTTGATGCAGGCGAGTTTCCCAATCGACACGATCATGCGTGCCATTGATTGCAAACGTCTCATTACGAAGTAGCAAACCTTCATCATTGATTGTTCTACTGAAGGGTGGCATTGACCCTGGAGTTACCCCTCCTACATCGGCATGATGTGCACGGCAAGCTACGAAATAACGAGGAGTTTTAGCATCTGAAAAAACAGGTGTAATTGCAGTTATGTCTGGGAGATGTGTACCGCCATGATATGGATCATTACTAAGCACCGTCTCTTTTGGCTGCAGAGGATTACGTTGGCCAGCAACTATTTGATCTAATAAGTCACCTATGGATTCACCCATCGCTCCCAGATGAACTGGTATGTGTGGTGCATTTGCAACTAATTCTCCTCGATGATTAAAGATTGCACAGGAAAAATCAAGTCGTTCGCGAATATTGACTGAACGACTTGTCTGCCTTAGCCTTTCACCCATTTTCTCCGCGATTCCACTAAATCGATGATGAAAGAGTTCAAGCAATACAGGATCAGGCTGTTTGCTATTGATATCGTATATTCCATCAATAGTGATTTGGTTGTTATTTTGATCTTGTATTAGAAGACTCCCCTCATGTTGAATTGTGGCGATCCATCCAGGTTCTAAGACTATAGAATTAGTAGATTCCATTATTAGAGCTGGACCTTCAAGGGCACAACGCGAAGATATCTGCTCTCGTTGATAGCAAGGGACTTTCCTCCAGCCAATGTCAGGGAAATGCACATTTGTAAAAGTGGGAGGAGAAACCTCTAAGGCTTCTTTATGACTTGTTAGCTTGTTCTTCGTAGAATTTGCAATTGAAACTTCTACTTCTAGTCGCTCTACAAATAATGTCTCATTTCTGGGAGGGATATAACCAAACCGTTCGCTATGCTTAGATTCAAACTTTTCTGTTAAACTCTTTGTATCATCTTGTAAGTCCAATTTGACCATCAATCCCTGATCCTTGGACTTATAACGAATCTCTACTCTTGCTATAGTTGTTGATATTGGGCGGTTCCCTGTTTTGTTGGAATCAAAATTTTCTAGTAGTAAACTTTTCGCATTTGATTCTCCTATTAAAATTTTTTTTTGAATCTTTTCTAATAACATTTGACTAAGTGACTCTCGTATATTTGTAGCTTTCAGTTGAGTTTGTTGAGCAATTCCAATGCCATATGCGGAAAGTACACCTGCTAATGGATGAATCAATATTCGTTTCATACCAAGGTGAGTAGCTAATCGACATGCATGTTGTCCGCCTGCTCCGCCGAAGGCTACAAGAACTCCTTTTCGGATGTCATGTCCACATAAAATAGAAACCTTCTTAATTGCATTTGCCATATGTGCAATAGCAATAGTTATTGCACCTTCCGCTATTTTTTCTGGAGTACTGCTAAAAGTTTTAGCAATAGTCTCAAAGCTTGTTTTTACTATGCTTTTATCAAGAGTCTGATTGGCGGAAGGACCAAATACAGCTGGAAATGTTTCTAATTGGATGCGACCTAGTAAAAGATTGGCATCGGTAATTGTTAAAGGTCCTCCTTGTCGATAACAAGCTGGTCCGGGGTTGGCACCTGCTGAACGTGGACCAACTCTTAAGCGCTGTCCATGCGTATAGATGATGGAGCCACCTCCAGCTGCAACAGTATGAATTGGTAACCTTTGTGCCATTATTTTTTGGCCAGCCACTTCTGTTTCAGATAGACGCTGCCAATCGTCTCTTTGATCAGCAGCCACATAAAAAACATCAGTAGATGTCCCCCCCATATCGAAGCCAATTAGTGGTTGTTTACTTAGACCTAAAGTATTGGCTACTGCGACAGCACCAACCATCCCTCCTGCTGGACCAGAGAGAATAGTGTCTTTAGCAAGTAAATGCTTTGGTGATATTAATCCACCACTAGAACTCATGATATGGAATTGAGTAGACGTTCCTAATACATTGGTTACTTGGTGTAGATAATCAAACAATACTGGTGCAACAGTTGCTTCTACTAATGTAGTTTGACCTCTAGAGACAAGACGAGGGAGTGGTGAAACCTGGTGTGAACAAATTACGGTACGAAAGCCTAAATGCATCAACCATTCCTTTATATACAGTTCATGCTGAGGATTTTTATATGAATTAAGAAGAGCAACCGCAAATGACACGTTACTATTCTTGCAAAGTTCAAGGGTTTCTCTTTCTAGCTTTTTATCGACAACTAGTACCTCTACCTCGACTCCTTCTGCATTAATTCGACCTGGAATTTCAATAACAGCATCCGCAATAAATTGTGGCTGTTCGATGTCTAGTGAAAATAAATTAGATCGATGTTGGTCCCCGATTCGGAGCAAATCTCCTAGGCCTCGATTACAGAAAAGTACAACAGGACTCCCAGTACCTTCTAATAAAGTATTTGTGGCAACAGTAGTTCCTAAGCGAACTTCATTGATGATTCCATTTGGGATGACATCTTTTTCCTTAAGGTTAAGGATCTCCCGAATAGCCTTAACGGCAGGGTCGCCAAGGCTATTTGTTTGCTCAGAAAGCACTTTTCGGACTATTGGCTCGCCACACGGACTGATACCTACTAAATCAGTGAAAGTCCCTCCACGATCAATCCAGAATTGCCATCCCATTAACTTTATTGAGGTTGATGTCAGCTAAAAGCAATTAAGCACAGTGCTAATTGACTCCTATTTATTTTACTCTACAAATTAATTCTGCAAATAAATTTGGCAATTAGAAAAAATTACTTTGTCTCAATCTTCACTAGCTACTCTGCAAATATAATTAATTTAGAGTCGCTAACTTTAATGAAGTTAATAAATAATTATGGCAATAGCAAGTAGTAAGATGATCTTACTACTTGCTTGAAAGATAATAGTTGATGAGGTTAATTGGAGAGTTGATTTCTATTGCAAAAAAAATGCACAGGTATTAGGAATAAATTGATTAATAAGATTGATTTGGATATCTGATGTTTTAATTGCTTTTTTGTTGATTTAATGTTGTTATTAAACCTTTTTCAATAGGTGTAATAGCTGAGTAAGAAATACTGGGGAACAAATACTGACGTGTAAAGACTCATTTACGGTTGTTCAATATCATTGCTAGAAGTTAGATAGATCTATTTTAGTTTTTTATGAAAAGAGACCTAAAGAGTTAAAAGAACATCTTTGTATCAAGTTTCTTCAAAAATTGGATTACTAACAAGATGACCAAAATTCTTCTTGATGAAAGGAGGGACCATCCATTTTTCCCTTCGATGAGTTGTTCAGTAAGAGCTGATGATTATGATTTGTGCCTTTCAGAAGTTAAGAGAAAGATTGGAGAACTTCAATACAGACGACAAAGATTGGAAGGTGAATTAAGTGCTATTAATATCGCTCTACTTGCTTTGGATGAAAAGTTGGCGCTGGATCCAACTTATGAGCAGTTATCTATGTGTAAATGAATTATTTATATTAAAGTCAACTTCTGATGATCTTAGACGCACATAATCAAGAGACATAGAATTAAAAATGCTTATCCAAAACTTCGCCTTCTGGGACTTAATAGAGCGTTTATTAGATATTAATTCTAAGGATAGTTTTGATCTGGAAGAGCTCTTTAAAGAATCAGTGTCATCTCCAATTATTATTTTCTATGAATATTTTACGAGTAAAGGTTGAGAAAACATTCTTAGCTTCTTAACTATAGAAAGCCCAATACGTTAATAGCTATATCGTATTAACTAAATTATGTTATTAAGTCAATTATCGGCCTGGCATTGCCGGCTTATATGTTTCACCTTGAGAAGCACATTCTAGGCTGTCTTTTGTTGCGATTCCAGTTATTGGGTTCACTCCTTCAGCTATTTTGCAAAGATTCTTCTGATCATCACTATCGAGAACTGCATAGGTGAAATCTGCACCTTCAATTCTTGCACCCGCAAAACTACTACCTGCTGCAATCATGTTGGTTAGTATTGCATTGCGAAGGTCTGTTTTCTGAAAGTTGACCCTGTCAGAGAGAGTATCCGCAAGGTTAATACCCTGAAGGTTGGACCCCTTCAAGTCTGAAAGAGTTAATACTGTGCCGTGAAGATCAACACCACTGAAATTTGCGTCTCTAGCAACTGAACCAGCAATAGAAGACCTGGACAGATCCTGATCATGAAAGTCAAATCCAGTAATGTCTGATCTGACGTAGTTGGGAACCTCCTCCCCTACTTCAAGTTTTGCTAGAGCTGGCGCACTGATTAGAAGGCAAAGCATGATCCCAAGGAATATGCCTTGCAAATGTCTCTTAAATGAATATTCCGACATGGGCTGATCTAAAGAGCTTCATTTTGCCTTAATTATCTATCCTTATAAAAGCTCAGTAAACAATAGATAAAACCTTTTACCAATATTTGAGAAGAATAGGAAATGGATCCCTTGGCTTTATCAGGCTGGGTGCATTTGGAATAAGGCTTTTAACTTGAAGGGAGAAGTCCATGCTTAATAAGCATTCTTGATCGGTCTCTTTTAAAATCCTTGAGCGGCTTCACTGAAACCATTCCTGTGACTAGGGCCTAGTTGCAAAATGCCTCTAAGCGTTGAGTTATAAAACTCGCTTCATGATTGTTGCTTGACCAGTCATCCCTAGTTACGTAGGATCGTCAAGCTCCCTCCACTGATCCAGTGATTGACTTCCGACTACTAATAGTTCTTACCCCGATAATTGCTTCTGTAGCTTGGACTGCTTTTTGGCTAACAAGATGGGGTATTTTTACTTGGGACATCCCAGCCCTCTTAAAAGGGGATTGATAGTTGTCTGATTTATCAGTGACTTCAACCTAAGTCAGTACACCACTTAAAAGTCCAATAAAGGGTCTAGTCTTCCATTGATTTTCAATGGATATATTTTCAATAAAAAAAATATCTACCCATAGAATCTTATGGATTAAATTAATTATCCATGTTTTAGTTTAAATTCTTTGCGTAGAATTATATTCTTACCAGTTATTTTTACTAGAGGTAACCCATATAGAAAAATATTATTAGTTTTCAGTATTTGACTGCAGCAGTTGATATATTCAAAGTAATTGATTTAATTTATGTCCAGGTAATAATTCAATTTGCTGGGCCTATATCTTAAGAATTTATGCATGATTTTTTTTGGAAAGCGTGTTTTGTTAATACCAAGAGAAAACTGCCCTTAGTTAAAAAGCACCTATAATTGCTGGGGCGAATTTCCAGGCCAATGCGAATTGTCTAAATGGAAATCCAAAAAAGGTAGAAATCACTTCTATAGCAATACGCCCAGCAAACACGGTAGTTTTACCTAATGGCCTTTAAAGATATTGCATTTGCAGCCTAACCGTGAGTTTGATCTGATTCCTATGATTTCTTGCCTAAGGATTCTAGATACTTGGAGGTGTAGGGTCTGACATCATTCTTTCCTCTTGGTGTAAGAGGCTATTGCTCGGCGTACTTCATTTGATTTGTGAATGAGGTGCTGCAAAGAGTCACTTCCGACACATCTAACTTATTCTGTATTTGCTAATAATGTCCACAAAGACAATCCCTTTTAAGTCATATGTCAAAAAAACAATTGTTCGGAATTTGTTATGTGTCAGTCTGGGTGGTTATTTGGGGAACCATTGGTTCCCTAGTTGACCTGCCTTTCCTTAATGCTGATATATATATGCCTGGATCAATAGGACAAGCAACTACTTTTGCTCTTGCAGCCATTGTTTCATTGGCTGTCGGAATATGGGTATATCCTAAAGTCTTGAACTTTGGGTTCCTGGTTGCTGCTTTAGGTTTGGATACAGATAAAAGTGATTAAGAAGAACTTTTTCACAGATTTCAGTTGTATCAGTAAAGTATTTGTACTCCTTATTACAGATATACCCTTGATATGGCTTGTATAGCAGATAGGCTTTATTGAGTGATTTCTGATAATGATTTAAATAGAAAATAACAACCTATTCTTATCTTGGAAAGATTTATAGCTTTAGATGATGAGTGCATTTGCTGTAAGTTTTATATTAGTTTCTGTCAATTTTAAAGTACTATTGAATTAAGTTAAAACTTTCAACTTAATTGTTCTAACTTTTTATTAAGGGCTAATAGAATTGATTGAAAATCGGATCTATCCCTAATTTTATTATGAGAGTTGTTAGAGTAATCCACATAATGGAAAAAGTCATTATAAGAACGACTCCACTGAAAAAAGGCTTCAAATGATTCTTGCTATAACCTCTTTCTAACTTGTTCTTGCATTCAAGATATTGAGTTTTAGTTAGTCGAAAATAATTTGATTGAGGCAGCCTCTCCAGTGCATAGGTTTCTTGGAGTATTTTGAGAATTGACTTTGCATCTTCTGATTGGTGAGATGCTTCGATTTTTCCTGGTGCTAGTTTTTTTTTAGTTTGGGATAGGTCCTCAGTGCAACCTATGTTGTAAAGATCACCATTACGTATAAGGTAGATATATTCAGGCATTAGATATTGAGTCATCCCTTCTAATACTCAAGATATTAAACCAGTGAAGAAGGCACATGTCAGCTTCTAATAGAAATGTAGAGAATTCATGGCCATGAATTCTCTACACCTTATCTTTATAATATTTGTAATTGAGAATATTAATTTATCTTCTTTCTAGAAACTTTACTATTTTCCAAAAGCGGATATTTTCATAGTCAATACAAACATCAGTAATAAATTCAGCTTTTAGCCTAACTAAGAGTCTAGAGTATACAAATAAATATAGACTGATAAGGGTGGTTTTTACTCTGTTCAACGGAAGCTATATAGGAAAAAGAAATACTGGTATTGGTGTTGTAGCTAAAAGTTTAATATCATCACTTCCAACTGATCTTGTCGGTTTACTAGACCCTTTAGCAAGTGGAAGATATGGAAGTATAAAAATTCCATCAGATCTTTCTCCCGATAATGGTTTCAAAGGGCATATCAAGAGACTTTATTGGATCGAAAAATATTTACCAAAACTGATAAGAGATACAGGAGCAGAGATTCTTCTTTCCCCATTGCCAGAAGCTCCTTTGTTCTCGCCTGTGAGATCAATAGTGCTTGCACATGATTTATTACCACTTAGGTACCCGGACTCTAAGGCTCTTCTGGCTTACTATTCTTTTTATGTTCCTAAAGTTCTAGATAAAGCAGAGTTGGTCTTATGTAATTCAGAAGCGACCTCTAGAGAGTTAAACCAAACCCTAAAAGTTCCTGTTAGTAAATTAGTAACAATAAAATTAGGATTTGATCAGGCTATCTTCTATCCTCAAAATCTATTAAGAGAAAACTTCTTTCTTGTTCTAGGAAGACATAACCCCCATAAAAACTTAGAAAGAGTTTTAAAGGCCTTTTCTTCATTAAGACTCAAAAATTATAAAATAATATTTGTTGGCCCCTTCGATCCAAGGTTTACTCCTAAACTTCAGAAAATCGCAAAAGAGTATGACTTATTAGATAAATGTATATGGAAAGATTGGGTCAGTGACTATGAAAGAATACTGCTTCTTAATAAATGTAAGGCATTGGTTATTGCGAGCCTTTGGGAAGGTTTTGGATTGCCAGCACTTGAGGCTATGGCATGCGGTACTCATGTTATTGCTTCAAATAAAGGAGCCTTGCCCGAAGTAGTTGGAGATGTAGGAGTTTTAGTTGATCCTTTCAGCGAAGATTCAATTCGGGACGCAATGTTAGAAATTACTAAAAATTCTAAATTAGAACATAAGGCACAAGTAGATGGGCCTAAACGTGCTTCAATCTTTAATTGGCAAAATACAGCAAAACAAATAGAAAATATTCTTTGCAGTATCTGAACTCGAAGTTGATAGGCATAGTTGATTAATTATTATTAATCTCACCTGCTTACAGTTAAGAATAGTTTTAAATACTTTTTCTTTTCAATATCCAGTGCCTCTATATATCCACTTACTTTTGGAACTAAGTTATTTATAGTTTCCAAATTTAAAATCATTTCCTTTCAAAGATTAACAAAAAAAAAGTGCATCTGGAGTGCAGGTCTGTAATGGTTCTCTACGCAATGGGCACGATGCGCTCTTAGTGTCTTAATATTTTCTTTATGAAGTACCTCGATCCCTCGGAGCATGTTCTCCTCCCAGTGCTGATCTCGGTGCGGGCTGATGCTGCAGAGCTCCTTAGTGAAATGGCTCTTGAAATGGGTACGACAATTGACGAACTCATCAGTGCATTGGCCGAGGATTCGGCATGTGACCTTTCCCGCCCTTCTGAATTCTTAGATGATGTTGTTATTCCAGATAGGTGTAGCACTCAAGATCTCATGAATAGAATTGAATGAGCGATTAGTTGTCCTGTCTAATTTTTTCCAAAACCATGAGTGCGTTATTGACATGAGCAGGACCATTCAGAAGATTATTGAATATGTGTCTTATAACTCCTTTTGAATCAATTATATAAGTTACTCTTCCAGGAATTAAGCCTACAACATTAGGCACTCCAAAGGCTTTTCTTAGCTTATTGTTTTTATCTACTAATAAAGGGAAAGGTAGTTTATTTCGCTTGGAAAACTTACTATGACTTTCTTGATTATCTCCACTAACTCCCCACACTTCTGCTCCAAATACTTTGAATAAATCATAGTTATCACGGAAACCACATGCTTCTGCAGTGCATCCAGGGGTGTCGTCCTTGGGATAAAAAAATACGACTAGCGTATTGTTTTGAATTTTGTTGCTGCGAACATTGCCTTCATGGTCCAGCAAGTTGATCTCAGGAGCTTTGTCGCCTGGCTTTAAAGGCATTGATCTGCGTCTTCCACTGATCATTGAGAATAGGAGGGATTTCTTTACTGCGAGAGAATAGAGAGGGTGCGGGCAACAAAAAAAGTGGTTGAAGACAATCGCTACCAGTCTATTGATGGACAACTGGATCTTTTTGGGGATCGATGTCGGCAAAATGTTGCTAATCCCAGTATTCCTTCCAATAAGTATTTACAACAAGCATTTATGACGCCTTCTAATGAATTGAGTGCAAGTTCTTTACCAGGAACGTTGCTTATTGTCGATACTGAAACTACAGGGCTTGATCCTCTTAAAGATG
The DNA here is from genome assembly GCA_003211755.1 of Prochlorococcus sp. AG-463-F15. Taxonomy (GTDB): domain Bacteria; phylum Cyanobacteriota; class Cyanobacteriia; order PCC-6307; family Cyanobiaceae; genus AG-363-K07. The sequence goes on from QCRS01000001.1 coordinate 59,379, forward strand.
ATTGTCTTGAGGTGGGTGCGATTTTGTTCCATGTGGGAAGTCGTTCTGTTCTCGCGCAACAATCATTTTTGATGCCAGTAAGAGCTAATAGTGCTGAGCCTATTAATCAAATTCCTGCAGAAGTGACAAGGTTGGAACAACCTTGGAAAGATGGTTTGATTTATTTAAAGAAATTGATCGATGCATCTGAGATGCTCGTAGCACATAATGCTGCATTTGATCGCCAGTGGTTTGGCAAAGATCCTTTGCCAGAAGTCACGAAGCCATGGCTCTGCACCATGGACGACATTTCTTGGCCAGCCAGAAAACAACTGAGAGCAAGGCCTTCAGTGAGGGATCTTGCGTTGGCTTATGAGGTTCCCGTATGGAATGCACACCGTGCATTGACAGATTGCATATATTTGGCCGAAGTTTTTCGTCGTTGTGCTGATTTAGAAATACTTATTAGTCAAGGGTTGGAGCCTCGAAAATTAATGCGTGCACAGGTTGGTTATGAACAAAGGCATTTAGCGAAGAAAGCTGGTTTTACATGGAATGATCCTGTCATCGGTTCTTGGACAAGACGTTTAAGTGAAAGGGAAGTGGCATCACTCGAATTTCCTGTTATCCCTTTAGATGAATTTGATTAGAGATGTTTGGCTGATAACAGCTTGGACATATTTTCTTTAGGACTCTGAAGCGAGACAGTTGATTTTGCATTATCCGCCAGAGATTCGTCATCCTATTGATATGGATGTAATTCACTTAAGAAAGAAACCATTCCAATATTTCCATAATCAAAGTCATATAAGAGACTTTGGTCAGCTTCAAGGTCGATTAAGGCAATGGCAGCAGGTTCGTAGTTGGGCGCGTTTGATTTGTGAGGCGGAACACTTATGGCATGTTGAGTCTCGAGAGGTAAGGCGCCTTGGCGCTTTGGAGTTGTCACAGTTATTGCAGGAGGTACCCCCTGCTTTGAGGCCTAGGGTTAACAAATGGCTGGATAATTATGCAGCTGCGACAAGGCTTAACTAAGTAACAATTAAATAGGTGAAAAAGATATCTAAATATTCTTCTAATGATTTCTGGAATTAGATTAACTATTTAATAAAGAATTTACAGAAATCTAAGAAGATATAAAGTAATCCTTTTATTAATTAAGTTTGGATTGATATTGATTATTTAATTACTATGAATCGGAGCGGCGGGATTTGAACCCACGACCCCCACTACCCCAAAGTGGTGCGCTACCAAGCTGCGCTACGCCCCGTAAAATAAAGTTATCACAGGCTAACGAAGCATAAAGAACTTTCGGTTGCGATTTGGCTGAGATGACTGCTCAATAAGGCATTTTGTAATTCTTGTAGTTAAGATGTCCTTGCTCTCAGATGAATATCCATGGATATTTAATTCCATGGCCAAAACCCTTAACTCACGAAAATCCATAGAGGCCAAACGCAGTTCAGGAAGAGTTTGCCAGCTATTACTCTTGACTGGTAGTTGGTTTTCTGAGTTGAATCGGTCAATTCCTATTGCAAATTCAGCAAGCCATTCAGGAATAAGAACTACTATTACAGCTATTAATCCATATATTCTTACCAACCCTTTTGGTATGGGCTTTAACGCTCTACGTGTTTTTTTGTTGAATGGTTTCAGCAAGATATTAGACGATAAGAATATTTAGAGGAAATCAATTTCAGTGAGCTTTCTTAAATTTTAAGGACTTCGCTATTTTGGTTTTGAGAATCTCGCCATTCAATAGATGGTTGAAGTTCTTTTTGACTTGGTCTCCATGCAAAAACAAGGCTAAATATTAGAATTAGGGTTGCAATTATAGCAATAATAACTGTTTTATCTGGTAATTGATCGTTCATTGGCTAATTGGCTCGTTGTTACTACGCAGTACACAATGACTTATTTCCCAATTAAAATTAGACCATACTTCTTTACCTAGTTTAAAGTTTGCACCTGCAAATTCTTCTAGCTCTACCTTCGTAGGCATTGCAGAGCAATATGGTCTACTTCCTGGTTTGGCTAAATATTGCTGATGATAATTCTCTGCATAATAGAACTTTTGATCTTGCTTTATTTCTGTAGTAATAGCTCCAAAACCATTTAAATCCAGACCCCTTTGGTAAGCCTTCAGACTTGAGTCTACTAATGTTTTTTGCTCGGAATTATTTGTATATATTGCTGAGCGGTATTGACTCCCAACATCATTACCTTGACGATTGCCTTGCGTTGGGTCATGGCATTCCCAAAACATTTTAAGTAGATCACTTAGATGAATATTTAATTTGTTCCATACAACTCGTACTGCTTCTGTATGACCTGTACTACCTGAGCACACCTGGTTATAGGTTGGGGCTTTTGTTTCCCCCCCCGCATATCCAACGGAGGTGGACACTACACCAGGTAGTTTCCAAAAACCTTTTTCTGCTCCCCAAAAACATCCACATGCGAAAAGAATTTCCTCTTCATTATTAGTAAGTGGTGCATCTAATGATGAACCTAGAACTACATGTCGCATGCTTTTGGAATTAGTTTGTTTGAATTTTGAGAAATTATATTTCAGCCAAGATCCAATCATATGTAATTTACAGCTAGATGATTCTACTCAACTTTCTCGGGTTCTAAATGGATGTGATTTAGCAATGTTGTTACAAAAGCGAATAGGAGGAATGGAAGGCTAAGGACCAAGATCAAGCCAACGCCAACTAGAGCAAAGATTGGTCGTGATGAGCCCATTAAGCCTAATCCTGCTGCAAGGCTTACAAAGATGACTGCCATCCAAGCCATGACTTGTAAATAAATGTCGCCGAATGCGAGATCGCAGCGAACGGCGTACGGTGGCCTACCTGCGTCCATTTAATAGCTTTGATTACTCCTTAGAGCTTGCTAGAAGATTGCTGATTATCTCCAAATCGTTGGTAAATTTTTCTATTGATTGGATCTGAAGATTGAATTTCTAAACAACAGCTCCTAATTCTTCAGCAGCTTTTTCTCTTTCCCAAAGGCGCTTGTATGTACCCTCTCTTTCTATCAAGGCAGTATGAGTACCTTGTTGTACTAAGCGACCTTCTTCAAGAACCAAAATCCTGTCACAAGCAGCGGCTGCTGAGAGTTGGTGGCTAATCATGACAATCGTTCGGTCCTTTTGTTCTCTTATCGAAGAGAGTATTGCTGATGCAGTTTTGTTGTCGACACTGGCTAAAGCATCATCTAGGACTATTACAGGTGATCGGACTAATAAAGCTCTCCCTAGTGCAGCTCTTTGACGTTGCCCTCCGCTTAGTGTGATCCCGCGTTCACCTACCAAGGTCTTAAACCCATCGGGGAATCCTCGAATATCGTCCATAAAACGTGCTTGTTGAGCGGAAGCTTCTATTCGTTCATTAGATGCCTCTGGATCACCATATCGAAGGTTTTCTGCGAGGCTATTTGTAAAGAGATATCCCTCTTGAGGGACAAAAGCAACATTTTTTCTGAGGTCCTCCAACCGAAGATCTACAACGTCATGTTTATCAAGAAAGAGTTCACCTTTTGGAACTTCAACCATTCTTCCAATTGCTCTAGCAAGGGTGGTTTTGCCACAACCAATAGGACCTACTACAGCAACTAATTCTCCAGGATCAATAACAAAGCTCAACCTATCCAGTACCTTGCGATTACTGCCCTGATAACTAATTGTAAGTTCTTTAGCTTCTAATCTTCCAGATATTCCATTCCGTAGAACTTTTGGAATATCAGGATCTTTGATTTTGGGTTTTCTCTTTAACAATTCTTCTACACGCTCAAGGCTTACTTGACCAATTTGAAATGTGTTAAGTGTGAAACCTAATAGAGCAGTGGGGAAAACAAGTCGTTCTACATAAAGTATCAGTGCTACTAGACCACCAATACTGAGAGTACCTCTTTCTAATTGGCCACTTCCAATGGCAATTAATAATAATAGAGATATTGAGGATATTCCTTGAAGTAGCGGAAATAATGTGCTTGCTGTTCTGGCTAGCCCAATTGCTGAGTCTCTGTATTTATTATTTAGTTGGTTAAAAGCGTTCCTTTCGGAGGTCTCTTGGCCATAGATTTTAATAGCGCTTATTCCAGATAGATCCTCTTGGATTAGTTCGCTGAGATTTGCCAGTGATTCTTGCTGTCGCTTCCTTTGCTTAACCATTCTTCCTCCAAAAAGACTGACCGTGCCTAGCATTACTGGATAAAGAGCTATTGCTGCCAAGGTCAACCAAGGATCTATGGCAATCATCGCTGGCAAGGTAAAGCAATAAGCGAGAACAGTGTTTGTAAGACTCAAGATCGTGAAGCCAAGCAGCCTCCTTATGTTTTCCACATCACTGGTGGCTCTACTGATTACCTCTCCGCTCCCGACCTCCTGAACCCAACCTGGCTCTTGTGTGAGCATGTGATCGAACAAACGTTGTCGAAGATCTACTTCCACTTGGCGGCCTACTCCAAAGACCAGTTGCCTTGATAAAAGTCGAAAGCAACCCATAGCGCTAGCAAGGCAAACTATCCATGCTGCCTGTTTAAAGACATCATTAATTGAGAATCCCTCTCTTAAATCATCAACAATAGTTTTGACTTCCATTGGGATAGTCACACTAAGCACATTGACTATCAGAAGGGCTAAAGCCCCTATTAGTAAGTTCTTTCGATGGGGCCTTAGATATCGACCGATTAGATCTATGCGAAATGCTGCCATATTTTGTGTTCTATGAGTTCAACCTGATTTGGAGCTTGGTAGAGAATGGGAACATTCTGGATGATGTGGGGGACTACCTTGATTCAATGAAGGAGCAAAATCATCCCCTTTATTCCATTGACCGTGATCATATTGATCGATTATTAGCTAAGGAGTGTCCAGATGATGGGGATATCGTTGATTTGGCAAGATTGTTTCTTCGTTATGCAGGGTTCCCTGGAGCATCAGATCTTCAGGATGACATGAATAAGCTTCTCAGATTGTGGGGTTTAAGTACAGAGTCTTTAAATGAGCAGGCCCGCAAAATTTGGGGTGATGGCTATAGGCCTGGAAGAAAGGTTGATGATGTAGTTGGTTCTGGTTTTGATACTAAAGATTCAGAAAACAATTAATCCTATCGAGTAAGTATTTTTATTTACTTTCGCAAATGTCTTAGCTTTAGGTGATATTGGTTGTATCCCCGTCACATAGCCCGGAGCGCCCCGTACAGGGGTTTTTACGACCGATGTCGCTTCTTCAATCTTCTTGGCCAGATACCCTTGAGATGCTTTTGCAGGGTAATCATCTCGCTGAATTACAAGCTCGTTCACTTATGAATGCTTGGCTAAAAGAGGAACTAACAGCTGTACAGACAGGTGCTTTTTTGGCTTCTTTTCGATTCAAGGGAGCTACAGGTGAGGAATTAGCTGCAATGGCAGATGTGTTGAGAGAAGCTTGTCCTCTGCCTTGTTTACGTCCTCAAATTCCTATGGTGGATACTTGTGGAACAGGAGGTGATGGAGCAGATACTTTTAATATTTCTACTGCGGTGGCTTTTACAGCAGCAGCCTGCGGTGCATATGTAGCAAAACATGGAAACCGCAGTGCAAGTGGCAAAGTTGGTTCTGCAGATGTGCTTGAAGGACTTGGTATTGCTCTATCTGCCCCACTGGAATCTGTTGTAGCCGCGATAAACAAGGCAAATGTGACGTTTCTCTTTGCTCCTGTTTGGCATCCTGCACTAGTTAATTTGGCACCTTTGAGAAGAAGTTTGGGTGTTCGAACCATTTTTAATCTGTTAGGCCCTTTAGTGAACCCACTTAGACCAAATTCACAAGTGCTAGGCGTAGCAAAGGCTGACTTGCTTGATCCTATGGTTGAGGCGTTGTGCAAATTAGGTTTACAGAGAGCTGTTGTCGTTCATGGTGCTGGAGGGTTAGACGAGGCTTCGCTGGAAGGCCCAAATCAAATAAGGCTTCTTGTCGATGGAAAGGTGACTTCTTCAACGTTAGAAGCCCGTCAATTTGGCTTGGCTTTTGCTCCTAATGAAGCTCTTAAAGGGGGAGATCTTTCGGTTAATCAAGAGATTCTTCTTTCGGTTCTAAAAGGCGAAGGGAGTAATGCTCAAAGAGATGTAGTAGCTCTGAATACTGCCTTGGTCCTTTGGGCTGCAGGTCTGGAAGAAGATCTGAATTCTGGATTAGCAACAGCTATAAATTGTTTGAATAAAGGACTCCCTTGGCAAAGATTTGAGGCCCTAAGAAGTGCTCTTGATCTTAAGGATTAAAGGGTAGAGATTTTTTGATTTTGATTTTATTTGCAAATGCATTCCTCTTTAGATAACTCTGCATTCTTGATTCTTGCTGATGGCACTTTGCTTGAGGGGGATGCTTTTGGTTATAGAGGCACAGTAATTGGCGAGGTCGTTTTCAATACAGGCATTACGGGTTATCAGGAGGTGTTAACAGACCCTAGTTATTTTGGCCAATTAGTTACTTTTACTTACCCTGAATTAGGGAATACTGGAGTTAATTCTGACGATCATGAAGCAATACATCCTTCTGTAAAGGGAGTAGTTGTTCGTGAGTTCACACAAAGTCCAAGCAATTGGCGTTGTAAGCAGTCTTTCGAAGATTGGCTAAAAGAAGAAAAAGTTATTGGAATTAGTGGTCTAGATACCAGAGCACTTGTTAGGCATCTTCGAAGTTTTGGCGCAATGAATGGAATGATCAGCACTGATGGAATTTCTTCTCCCAATGAGCTTCTACAGAAACTAAAGCACTCTCCAAATATGGAGGGCTTGAACTTGGTTGAGGAAGTCACTACTAAGTCTCCATATGTTTGGAACTCCCCCTCTGCAGTGGAGTTTGACCAAAGAATGCAAATTCATAAAGGTACTCCTTATAAAGTTTTGGCGATTGATTTTGGGATCAAACGGTCGATCCTTCAAAGGTTGGTCTCCCACGGATGCGAAGTACAAGTGGTTCCAGCAAACTCAGATATTTCGTCTGTTTTGGACTCTTCTCCTGAAGGCGTATTTTTTTCCAATGGACCAGGAGATCCTGCGGCGGTTACACAGGGAATAAATCTTGCCAAGCAATTGATTGAGCAGGCTGATTTGCCAATGTTTGGAATTTGTTTAGGGCATCAGATTTTGGGATTAGCACTTGGGGGCCGAACTTACAAACTTCCATATGGCCATAGAGGACTAAACCATCCCTGTGGAACAAGTGGCCAACTAGAAATAACTAGTCAAAATCATGGATTCGCGCTTGACCCCAATTCTCTTCCTTTGGGTCTTGTGGATGTAACGCATCTCAATCTTAATGACAAAACTGTTGCAGGAATTGCATTTAAAGATCGACCAATTTTTGGTGTTCAATATCACCCTGAAGCCAGTCCAGGCCCACATGACGCGGATAATCACTTCGGGCGTTTTGTCTCTCTAATGGAAGAACGACGTTAAAGCGTGGTTGAGTTCGTGATTAATCACTACACTTCATGCGTTCGCGTTTCAGGGGACTAAGCCCATAACCGAATTGCAACGACTAACAGTCTCTTTAAGAGGTGGTTTTGAGCAGCGCCAAGGATGTCTTGTGTTTCATTTCACTGGACAGCTTGATGCTTACTCTGAAAAACAGTTCAAAACCTATGTGGAGGATGTGCTTAATGCCAATCGCTCCTCTGCGGTTATAGAACTTTCAAATATCGACTTTCTTGATTCTTCGGGATTGGGAGCTTTGGTTCAGCTTGCAAAGTATTGCAAGGATTCCAAGCGGTCTTTCATTGTTGTGGGAAACGCAAGAGTGGTCCAAACCATCAAATTGGTCAGACTTGAAGAGTTCTTGCACTTAGTTCCTGACTTGAACACAGCATTAACGCAGTTGGCTGCTTGACTGATTGGATTCGAGCACAAGTTCCATCTGGCCTCCCTGATGAATTAGGACCATTGCAATTGGCTTGGTTGGGGGATGCAGTATGGGAAATGCATCAGCGTTTACGCCGTTGTTATAAGCCAGGGCGATCTAGAGATTTACATGTTGCTGTAGTTGAAGAAGTAAAAGCAGAGTCACAAGCAAAAGCTCTTGTTGAATTGGATCCTTATCTTTCTATTGTTGAGAAAGATTTAGTTCGTCGAGGCCGTAATAAAGCCGGTCGTGGTCCCCGCAAAGGAGATGCAGCTATTTATGCCAAGGCCACAGGATTTGAGACAATGATCGGGTGGCTCTTTTTGAAAAATCCTCAGCGGTTAGCTCGGCTATTGGATCAACTGGAGAAGACCGAATCTGATGTTCAATAGGTTTTAACAAATGAATCCTCGTTTCGATCGCCGTTCAAATAATTCTCCTCGTCCTAATCGTCCTGGTGGGAGGAGAAAACAAGGGAAGGATTATTTTTCCAAGAGATCATCAGGAAGAGAAGAACCAACAAATGAACGAGGTTCTTATCGTTCAAGAAGTGAGAGGAGGGAAGATAACCAGGACCGAAGAGAATTCACCACTAATGGAGGAAATAGACGAGCCAGAGTGGGGCAAGAAAGACGATATGAGAAAGAAAATAACAATGAAATCTCTAGAGATAGATCTTTCCCTCGTGGCCCCAAGAACCAAAGACTTGTCCTTAGAAGAGAAGAGCAAAGATCTGGAAGGCGCTCCAATTGGGCTAGAAGGTCTTCTTCTCTAAATATCCCGTTAGGTTCGCCTTTACCTGATGGTGAAGTTATAACTTCTTCTCAACCTAAGGATGCTTCCGGACAAATAATTGCAAGTGACATGATTTGGGGGCGACATACCACTCAATCAGCACTTGAGTCTGGAAGACCAGTTCATCGGATTTGGTGTACTTCTGATATAAGAAGTTCTCAACGATTCCTTCAATTACTCCGAGACGCAAAGTCCTCGGGGGTTCTTGTAGAAGAAGTCACCTGGGCCCGTCTTGGCCAACTCACTAATGGAGCTGTTCATCAAGGAATTGCAATTCAAATAGCAGCAGCTGAGACGCTTGATTTATCAACGCTTATTGATGGTTGCAATAGCTTGGGTGAATCTCCGCTTTTGTTGGCATTAGATGGTCTTACAGATCCTCAGAATTTGGGGGCAATTGTTCGCTCAGCAGAGGCATTTGGAGCCCATGGTTTGGTCCTTCCTCAAAGACGAAGTGCAGGCCTAACAGGTTCTGTTGCCAAAGTAGCGGCGGGTGCTTTGGAACATCTTCCAGTTGCACGGGTAGTAAATCTGAATAGATCTCTCGAGGATCTAAAGAAGGCTGGATACAGAGTTGTTGGTCTCGCAGAAGAGGGGAATGTAACTCTCCCAGAACTAGATCTCGAGGGGCCTTTAGTAGTTGTTACTGGATCGGAAGGGAAAGGCATATCACTTGTAACTCGTCGTCATTGTGATCAATTGGTAAGGATTCCTTTACGTGGAATCACTCCAAGTCTGAATGCTGCTGCTGCTACAGCTGTTTTTTTATATGAGGTTGCTAGAAATGGATGGATGAAGGGTCTTTCTGGTCAGGCTCCTTCACCAAGAATGGTTCGAGCAAAGTGTTCTTCATCTTTAGGAGAAGACAACGAAGAATCTTCTTTTAATCAAAAAAAATTAGAGAACAAAGTTGATGATCCACAGCTTGAGGATCAGATTGAGTCTCATCCATTAGTAAATGATCTGATGAAGAACACACGGGAAGAGTTAGATGAGGGCTCTGAATTTTCACCTTTTGAGCAAAGCGTTCATCTTTAAAAGATCTTTCATTCGTCAGGGATCACAATCCTTTAATTAGTAATTCAATTACAAGAAGGCAGAATAGTTATTACATGCTTTAGTCCTAATGGGGGCAATTAGGGGGCTTCGCAGCTTCGGTAATAAACTTGGCTTGGCTTGGTGGGCCAAGGTTGAAACTAGTGCACCAAATGTCACTTACTGGTTTGGGCCATTCCTCACTCGTAGGAGTCTCAAGTTAAATCTTTCTAATTTCGTGGAAGACCTCACTTTTGAGGGCTCTGACTCAATTAAACACACATTGGTTCGAGGCAGACGTGGTGAGCCACTAACTATCTAATTCAAAGGGTTCAAGTGCTGATAGCGTCACAATTGAATAAACCCCAAAGTAGATGTCTATAGCTAAATGCCGTCAGCAGCTAAAACTAGGAAAAATCTCCGCAAGAGAGTTGGTTGACGAACAACTTTCCAGGATCAAAAAGGTAGATAAAAAACTAAATGCTTTTTTAGAGGTTACAGAACAGAGAGCACGTGCAGATGCAAAAAGGATTGATGACGCAATCGCCGCAGGTAATTCGCTTCCGCGCTTAGCTGGTATTCCTTTTGCCATTAAGGACAATCTATGTACTAAAGGAGTAACTACTACTTGTTCCAGCAGAATGCTTGAACATTTTGTTCCCCCTTACGAGTCCACTGTTACTGAAAGACTATGGAATTCTGGTGCTGTTCTTTTAGGTAAAACCAACCTGGATGAGTTTGCAATGGGAAGCTCTACAGAAACTTCGGCTTTTGGGTCTACCTCTAACCCTTGGGACTTGTCCAGAGTCCCTGGCGGAAGTTCTGGCGGCAGCGCTGCAGCTGTCGCAGCAGGAGAATGTATCGCTGCATTGGGTTCGGATACTGGAGGATCAATTCGTCAGCCAGCATCTTTTTGTGGCGTAGTTGGACTCAAGCCAACCTATGGACGAGTGAGTCGATGGGGATTAGTTGCTTTTGCTAGTTCACTAGATCAGGTTGGTCCTTTTACGACATCCGTTGCTGATTCTGCAGAGATTTTGCAGGTAATTGCAGGGAATGATCCTAGGGATGCAACAAGTTTGAAGGCACCGGTACCTAATTACACTGAATCTCTTGATGACTCTCTATCTGGTTTGCGTGTTGGATTGATTAAAGAATGTTTTGACCATAAAGGTTTATCTCAACAAGTTAAAAAATCTGTTCTTGCTGCGGCTGATCAACTCCAATCTCTTGGAGTTGAATTAGTTGAAGTTAGTTGCCCTCGTTTTAATGATGGAATAGCTACTTACTACGTCATTGCCCCTTCAGAAGCTTCGGCCAATTTGGCTCGCTATGACGGTGTGAAATATGGTTTTCGCTCAAAGGAGTTTGAGAACCTTATTTCGATGACTACCCTAAGTAGAACCGAAGGTTTTGGACCTGAAGTAAAACGCCGCATACTCATTGGAACATATGCTTTGTCGGCTGGATATGTTGATGCTTATTACAAGAAGGCCCAAAGAGTTAGAACACTCATTCGGCGTGACTTTGAAAATGCCTTTAAGAATGTTGATATTTTGTTGACTCCTACATCTCCAACAACTGCATTCACAGTTGGCTCCCATTTGGAAGATCCTGTATCGATGTATCTTTCTGATCTGCTTACTATTCCAGCTAATTTAGCTGGCCTTCCTGCAATTAGCCTGCCTTGTGGTTTTGACCAATCAGGTCTCCCTATAGGTATTCAGTTGATTGGAAATGTATTGGATGAGGTACGACTTTTACAGGTGGCCCATCAATATGAGCAGGCTGCTGATGTGATGACGAACAAGCCAGCCGGAGATTGCATCCTTTAGAAAAAATCAATCTATATATAGTGTCTTCTTGTTTCAAGAGGCGCTTTATATTGTGTCCGCCGTTAGGGTCGGGTGATGGGATTTGTTCCTCTTCATAATCACAGCGATTACAGCCTCCTTGATGGGGCTAGTCAGTTGCCCAAGATGGTTCAGAGGGCCAAGGACCTTGGATTAAAGGCTCTTGCCTTAACTGATCATGGAGTGATGTATGGGGCAATAGAGCTTTTGAAGCTTTGTAAGAAAGCAGATATCAAGCCGATTATTGGAAATGAGATGTACATAATTAATGGGTCAATAGATGACCCGCAGCCCAAAAAAGAACGTCGCTATCACCTTGTAGTGCTTGCAAAGAATTCTTTGGGATATAAGAATTTAGTAAAACTCACAAGTATTAGTCACCTTCGTGGGATGCGTGGACGTGGTATCTTCTCGCGAGCTTGTATTGATAAAGAATTACTCAAGAAATATAGTGAAGGATTGATTGTTTCAACTGCTTGTCTTGGCGGCGAAATACCTCAAGCCATCTTGAGGGGTCGTTTTGATGTAGCGAGAGATGTTGCTCGTTGGTATCAAGATGTTTTTGGAGAAGATTTTTATCTTGAGATTCAGGATCACGGCTCTTATGAGGATCGCATTGTTAATGTTCAGATTTCAGGCATAGCGATAGAACTTGGAATTAACTTGATAGCTACTAATGACGCTCATTATCTATCTAAAAATGATGTAGAGGCACATGATGCATTGTTATGTGTACTTACCGGCAAACTAATTAGTGATGAGAAACGTCTTCGTTACACGGGCACTGAATATATTAAATCTGAAGAAGAAATGAGAAAACTATTTGTTGATCACCTTGAACAAGATGTAATTCAAAAAGCAATTAGTAATACAGTCTCTGTTTCTGAAAAGATTGAGGAATATGATATTTTGAGCAGTTACAAGATGCCTAGATTCCCTATCCCTATTGAACATAGCGCAATAAGCTATTTAAGGGAGGTTTCTCAGCAAGGCTTGACTAAAAAACTTGACGCCAAGAGTGTTGATCAAATCGATAAGGAATATCTTAATCGTCTTAATTATGAAATAGATGTAATAGATCAAATGGGATTCCCAACATATTTTCTTGTGGTTTGGGATTATATTCGCTTTGCAAGAGAAAAGGCTATTCCTGTCGGCCCTGGAAGAGGATCGGCAGCAGGTTCTTTAGTTGCATATGCTTTAGGAATAACGAATATTGATCCTGTATCTAATGGCTTACTTTTTGAGAGATTCTTAAATCCTGAACGAAAATCTATGCCTGATATTGATACTGATTTTTGTATAGAGAGAAGAAGTGAAGTTATTGAGTATGTAACTAATCGCTATGGAGAAGACAAAGTTGCTCAAATTATTACTTTCAACCGTATGACATCTAAAGCTGTATTGAAAGATGTTGCACGAGTTCTAGATATTCCTTATGGGGAGGCTGACAGACTGGCAAAGTTGATTCCTGTTGTTCGTGGTAAACCTGCCAAACTTTCGGTAATGATTAGCCAAGATTCTCCGAACATAGAATTTCGAGATAAATATCAAAAAGATCCAATAGTTTCTAAATGGGTTGATATGGCAATTCGTATAGAGGGCACAAATAAGACATTTGGAGTACATGCTGCTGGTGTAGTTATTTCTGCAGACCCTCTTGATACTTTAGTACCTCTACAACGTAATAATGATGGGCAGGTAATTACTCAATATTTTATGGAAGATGTTGAATCAATGGGACTGTTAAAAATGGATTTCCTTGGGTTAAAGAATCTCACTATGATAGAAAAAACAATAGATCTTGTTGAAGAAACTGTTGGAGTAAGACTTGATCCAGATAAGCTTCCCCCTGAAGATTCTGATACATTTGATTTACTATCTAGAGGTGACCTTGAAGGAATATTCCAACTAGAGTCCAGTGGAATGCGTCAAATTGTTAGAGAATTAAGACCATCATCTTTGGAAGATATTTCCTCAATTTTAGCTTTATACCGGCCCGGACCATTGGATGCTGGCCTTATTCCTAAATTTATTGACCGTAAGCATGGACGTGAAGTCATTGACTTTGCACATTCATCATTAGAACCCATATTGAAAGAGACCTATGGGATTATGGTTTACCAAGAGCAAATCATGAAGATAGCTCAGGATTTAGCAGGTTATTCGCTTGGTGAAGCTGATTTGTTACGTCGCGCAATGGGTAAGAAGAAAGTTTCTGAGATGCAAAAACATCGAGATAATTTTGTTGGAGGTGCACAAACAAAAGGGGTTGATTCGAAGATTGCAAATGAGCTATTTGATCAGATGGTTTTATTCGCTGAATATTGCTTTAACAAAAGTCATTCAACAGCATATGGAGCAGTTACCTATCAAACAGCATATTTAAAAGCGCATTATCCGGTAGCATATATGGCTGCATTATTGACAGTTAATTCTGGATCTACCGATAAAATCCAGCGTTACATATCTAACTGTAACTCTATGGGTATAGAGGTAATGCCGCCAAATATAAATGCATCTGGAATTGATTTCACTCCTGATGGAAATCGAATCCTTTTTGGTCTTTCGGCTGTTAAAAATCTTGGAGATGGAGCAATAAAACATTTAATTAATAGTCGAGATAAAGATGGACCTTTTAATTCATTAGCAGATATATGTGATCGAATTCCTTCGAACTCTCTAAATAAAAGAGCTTTGGAAGCTCTAATTCATTGTGGAGCTCTTGATGTCCTTTCACCAGAAGCTAATCGAGCTCAGTTAATCGCAGACTTAACGTTGCTTATTGATTGGGCTGGTTCCCGAGCTCGTGATCGGATAAGTGGGCAGGGCAATCTTTTTGACATGGTGGCCTCCTCCTCCGAAGATAAAGATCAGGAGGAATTATCTATAGCTCCAAAATCTGCTCCAGTTTCCGACTATTCACCTAGTGAAAAGTTGAGACTTGAGAAAGAGTTAGTTGGCTTTTATCTCTCAGATCATCCACTTAAACAGCTTTCTTCTCCAGCCAGGTTGATTGCTCCTATTGGACTTGTCAGCTTGGATGATCAGTCGGAGAAGTCAAAGGTGTCTGTTATTGCCATGATTCCTGAGATTCGTCAGGTTACTACTCGCAAAGGTGATCGAATGGCAATACTTCAACTTGAGGATTTAACTGGTTCATGTGAAGCAGTTGTATTCCCTAAAACTTATGCACGATTGTCTGATTTTTTGATGTTGGAAGCTCGGCTACTTATTTGGGCCTCTGTCGATAAAAGAGACGATAGAGTTCAATTGATTATTGATGATTGCAGATTAATAGATGACCTACGCCTCCTATTAGTTGACTTACTCCCTTCAGAGGCAAGTGATATAGAAGTGCAACATCGCCTTAGGGAATGTTTATATAAACATAGACCTGGGAAAGATGAACTAGGAGTAAAGGTTCCAGTGATTGCAACTATAAAGCAAGGGAAAAGTGTTCGCTATGTAATGCTAGGTAATCAATTTTGTGTTGGTGATGTGAATGCCGCTATAGATTCTTTGCAGAACAAATCCTTTAAAGCTAGCCACTCAGAATATCTTCTTGCCTAATATTTATTATTTTCTTCAATACTAATCAACTTTTTTATTTAAAGAATTAAAAGCATCTTTCACTCTTCCGAAATTCGGGCGTATATTTTCTAAGCCTAATAAGCTTCCAGAAGAATCTTCCCAGCTAGCAGAGAGTATTCCATAACTTAATCCAAATAGTCCTATCAGGAAACAAATTGCTGAACTTATCAGTGTTAAGGCTGGTGAAATATCTGCAATACCTCTGCTAACTACTAAATAACTGATTACAAATACACTCATACCACTCAATGTTGGAATACCAGTAGTGATTGCAACCCTACGAGCCATTCTATTTGCTACTTGTTTTGGTATAGCAGATTCACGCCTCTTGGTCTTATTAATCTTATTTGGAACCTTTATCGCTTTTGATTCGATTTCGTTTTTAGCGGCCGACCCTTTGCCTTCTGGCTTGAAAGGTTTGGGTTTGAGAGTTTCGGCCATTTTTTTTATTAGATTGTGGGTAATGGAAGCCCGTTACTTCTTAACCTCTTATGCCAAGTTTTCCTAGAAGGTCTGTATAGCGCTTTTCACTGTGCTCTCTTACATAATTTAGTAATCGCTTACGTCGACCAATCATCTTTAGAAGTCCTTTCCTTGATGAGAAATCATGGTTGTTCCCTTGAAGATGGCCACTTAACTTAGAGATGCGTTCACTGAGCATTGCGACCTGTACTTCAACTGAACCTGTATCGGTGCTGTGGGTCTGATAAGTGTTGATTAGCTTTTGCTTTTCTGAAGTATCGAGCGACATGTCTTCTGGAAAGGGCTTGATTTTAAAAACTTAATTTAACTCCTAGAGTTCCTTATTGCCCTGATTCGTTGCTTAGCCAGATAAGACTTGCCTTTAGGACACCTTCAAAATCTTGAATAGGGGTTATAGAACCTGGTATTTCACTATTGGGATCAGATTGATATTCGTTTGCGACTTCACGAACAGCCCTCCTTATTTCAACCTCTTCGTATCCAATTGCTTTTAGTGTGCTGTGGAGCTCACTGATCAAAGTGCTTTTAAAAGGAAGCTCCTGCAAAGCTTTGTCTTCAAGAGTAGAAATTTCATTATCAAGGTCATTGAACTCTTCAAGTTTGTGTCGCAATTCGATCGAAAGTCTCTCTGCTGTTCGCTTGCCTACACCTTGAGCCTTGGAAAGAGTATGTATATCTGCGCTAATTATGGCTGTAACAAGTTCCTTGGCTTGAACTTCTTCTAATAGTGCCATGGCCATCTGTGGTCCAACTCCATTGACTGCTATGAGTTTTCTGAATAGATCTCTTTCTGTTCTTGTTTGGAACCCAAATAAGCTTTCTGCCTCCTCGCGCTTTATATGGTGAATCCACAAGGTCAATTCCTTAAGTTCGCAATTTAAGGCTAAGTATCGTGGTAAAAGTTGAATTTCATATCCCACTCCAGAGCAGGACAGCACAACCCCTTGCTTGAGTGATTGTTTCCAGTTGTGTACTCTCTGTCCTTGAAGCCAGCCAATCATTAGATCGCTCTTGATTTATCCATGCTGCCTGACCTGTCGAGGCCCTCTTTTTTTTGATCTGCCATGAGCAACTTTTTTCAAAGATTTGGCTCTTCGATTCTGATCATATTGCTTTGTTTCACACAGTACGGATGTCAAGGTTTTCGCAATCCTCCAGATTCAGTGGTGAAAGAGGCTCTCCAGCTTCAGATCCAGATGACTCATGATTCGTTGAATAAATTTCTAGCTTTGGATCATCACATCGCAGAGGTGGTTCGTGTCAAAGTTGATTCGACTAATTATGTCCAATTTGAAGAAGGAAAATTATTATCAGTTTCGGGTTATTCCTATTGCAAGTTCCCAGATCTTGCTGAAAAGGTTGCTAGTCCATTTAACTTATTTCTGGAACGTGGAGAAAAAGGTCAGAGTTGGCGTCTAGCAAAGGGTTCATTCTCGTCTAATAGTTCTTTTAATCAATGGACCACATATCCATTGCCAATAAAGATTGATACTTAAGTTATTTTGTACATAAGAGAAAATCAGTATTTTAAATATCTATTTATTGTTGCCAAAACGTGGAGAGATGTATTACTTATTCTTTTGATAAATAGGCTGTATCTAGCCACCATCAATTTGGCAGCCAAGCATCGCCCCAGCAGCTCCTCCAGCAGGGATAGCCCACCATCTGTCTCTTCCGCGTGAACCTGTGGTTGCTAACCCTGCGCCTAGAAGTCCACCTATCAGGCTCCCCTCGCTGCAGCTATTAGTGTCAGTAGTCAATGGTTGTTGAGCAGGGCTCATGGGTGGTCTTGCCGTTGCCCTAGGAGTTGAGCTACAGGGGACTTGTACGGCTTCATTCCAGGTCTTTACGTACCCAGGCGAGTTTTTGTTGCCAGGAACGTATTCTTCCCTGTATTCACTGGTAGAACACATGACTGAGGTTGAGTAATCTTTTCGTAAATCTTCCGCAAGTACAGCGGGAGTTATAGAGCTAAATGCAATTAGTGAGGCAAGGACAAATTTCATCGTTCTAGGTGGCTATGGAAAGTAAAAAGAGAAGTTGGGTAAATTGGACATAGAGTTATTTTTATTCTGACCCCTATATGTGGTAATAGGCAACCATTAGGTACGTTTCTCTATGTAGAATCTTTGCTTTGCTAAGTCATAGTAACGGTTTTTAAAAACTTAATCAATTCATCTCTTGACATTATTGATAGGTATAACCTTTCGTGTAATTGATATTTGTTTATTCAGGTTCTTATTTTATTTTTGTAGAAAATCATATTTAAAATCTCTAGTCTATTGATGCTGTACCTTATCTTGATGTATTAGGATTTATTGCATGATTTCGCTGGTGTGACTTCATGAACTCTGTAACTCTTATATAAGTTTGTTGTTTTTATAGTTAATTGAGGCCTCTTTATTACCTTTGCTAAGACTAATTAGGGTTGCAAAGAAGATTAATATTGCTCCTATTATAGTCCAGTTATCTATGTATTCTGAAAAGAATACTACTCCCCACAATGCTGAGAATAAGACTTGAACATAGTTGATTGATGTTGCCTGTGCAGCTGGGAGTAGTTTTAGCCCTCTAGTGATACAAACCTGCCCAAGTTGTGTAAATATTCCAATCCCTAATAACCATAGCCAATCTATGCCTATGGGTACAACACCTTGCTCAAATATAAATGGAATACTGATAGGTATAGAAATCAATGGGAAATAGTAAACTATTACCAATGAGTGTTCTGTCTCTGAAAGTTTACGAACACATATGTAAGCAAGAGATGTTAGCAATGCACCAGCTAATCCGATCGAAACAGATGTCGCAGGAAGTAGGGCTGGGTTAGAACTTATCCAGCCTGGTTGAACAACCATGGTTATGCCTATCCATCCAATTAATACTGCAAGCCCAACTCGATGACCTATGCCTTCCTTTAACAGAAGCCAAGCAGCTATTGATGTAAAAGTTGGATACGTGTATTGAATCACTGTTGCGGCAGCCAAAGGTAACTTCTCGATTGCTTCAAAAACGCAAAATAGTGCGCAAGTTCCCAGAAGTCCTCTTAGAAAGAGTAATTTTTTGTTCTTTCCCCAAGGAGATATCTTTGCTCTCTTAAGTAATAACCTTGTTATTACAAGACTTATTACAGCTCTAATTAACACAATTTCTGCAACTGGGATTCGTCCATTGATGTGTTTTACGCATACGCTCATTAAGCTGAATGCCATGGCACTAGCCAACAGGGCTACGCCACCTTTCAGTTTTTCTGGACCGATTTTCTCCACTGGCTTTAAGGCCTGCTATAGGAGGTTGCGAAGGAATTTCTAGTATGTATGTAAAGCAATCGGATTGATTCTTTCTTGAGCGCTCTGAACACTTGTGTCTGCTCCACTTCTTAATCCTCTCAGGATTTATTGATGGTTTCTCCCCGTCTACATCCACGCACTATTGAGGCCGTTAAGGAACGTGCAGATATTGTTGATGTTGTGGGAGAGCACGTTGTATTGAAGAAAAAGGGTAGGGAATTTGTAGGTATTTGTCCCTTCCACGATGACAGTAAACCATCGATGACGGTTTCTCCATCTAAGCAGTTTTACTACTGCTTCTCATGTGGAGCTGGGGGGAATTCCATTAAGTTCTTGATGGAGTTTCAACGTCAAAGTTTTGGAGATGTAGTCCTTGAATTAGCTAGAAAATATCAGCTCCCTGTTGAGACTGTCGATGGTTCACAGCAAGAGCGTTTGCGCCAACAATTTTCTCGACGAGATAAACTCCATCGAGCACTTTCTCTCTCTGCAGGGTGGTTCTCTAATCAATTGCGTACTTCCAAAGGCTCTGCAGCTTTGGATTATTTAAAGAAAGTACGTGGTTTGAGTGAAAGTAGTCTTGAAGCCTTTGATTTGGGTTATGCACCAGATCAGTGGGAAGGGTTACTTACACATCTTCAGCAAGTAGAAGGATTGTCCGTTGATTTGCTTGAGGCGTCTGGCCTAGTTGTTGCGCGCAAAGGTGGAGGAGGTTTTTATGATCGTTTCCGTAATCGTGTAATGGTTCCAATTCGTGACCGTCAAGGGCGAGTTATTGGCTTTGGCGGACGCAGTCTGGATGGAACAGAGCCAAAGTACTTAAATTCTCCGGAAACAGAAGTTTTTGAAAAAGGTCAGCATCTTTTTGGTTTAGATAAGGCCTCTAACTCTATTCGTAAGAATGATAGAGCTGTAGTTGTAGAGGGTTATTTTGATGTGATTGCTTTGCATTCAGTAGGTATTGATAACTCAGTTGCTTCTTTAGGAACAGCCCTCAGTAGCCAGCAAATTACGCAGTTGTGTCGTTGTAGTGATAGCAAGCGGATAGTACTGAATTTTGATGCTGATAAGGCAGGTATTCGTGCGGCTAATAGAGCTATTGGTGAAGTTGAGCGACTTGCTATGCAGGGACAGTTGGATTTACGAGTACTTCATCTCCCTTCTGGGAAAGACCCTGATGAGTTTCTTCAGTTACATAATCCAGGGGAATATCGAGCATTACTGGATCAATCACCCCTCTGGCTTGACTGGCAAATTGATCAAGTTTTAGAGGGTTTGGATCTGAGCAAGGCAGATCATTTTCAGCTTGCAGTTACTAGTTTGGTTCAACTTTTGGGCAAGCTGCCTCAGTCTGCTGTCCGCACTCACTATCTCCAAAAGGTTTCTGAGCGACTAAGTGGAGGTCAGGCACGCCTGGCTTTGCAACTTGAAGAGGATCTTCGAAAACAGGTTAAAGGACAACGTTGGCATGGTCGTTCTAACCGCAATGATCAATCTGTTGAAGGAAGCCAACGTGAACGTAGTGAAGCTGAGATTTTGCGCCTTTATCTTCATTGTTCCAGTTATAGATCTGCGATTCGCCGTGAACTTCGACAAAGAGAATTAGAGGATTTTGCTTTACAACATCATCGTTTGCTTTGGGCAGGAATAACAGATTTGGAAGAAGCAAACTTAGGTGCTGGTCGCATAGAGGCTATTAGTCGAGGCACTGACCCAGGAGATGATCTTGGGGATATAGATCTACCAAGGTTGCTCGCAGATCATTTGATGATTGAAAA
Source organism: Prochlorococcus sp. AG-463-F15 (assembly GCA_003211755.1). Classification (GTDB taxonomy): domain Bacteria; phylum Cyanobacteriota; class Cyanobacteriia; order PCC-6307; family Cyanobiaceae; genus AG-363-K07. Next base: position 80,073 of record QCRS01000001.1, read on the forward strand.
CAACTCATTATTAACGCGCCTTACGCCTCTTCTTGAACCCGGAGAAGTGCAATTAGCTGCTATAGCTGAACCATTGCTTCATTTGCGTGGAACTGCCGCTGCGTTAGAGCGTCAAAAATCCTTGAAACGTTGTACACATCTTCTCGAGGCATGGAGTGGTCAAAGACTTGAGACTCTTGAAAAATGCATTTCTGCACTTATTGAAGAAGAGCGTAAGCAGCCAGATGACTTTTTCGATATGGAAAAGCGTATTGATCAGATGTTTCAGGAGTTGAATAGTGATGCTTTGCACTTTCAGGATCTTTATTACAGTGAACGTAAGCACATCCTTCATTTGGACCAGCAGCGTTGTGCAGGATACGGAAAGAAGCAACCCCTTTCAGCATAATTATCTTGTTTTATATATAGTCTGTATATTTGACTCCAAAGTTGTTATGGCTTCCATTGACTAAATAATTTAGATTTCCTCAATACCTGCTCAAAGTTACTATTAATAATCCTTGTATATTCTATACTTAAATATTTTATTGCAAAAGAGATCTTATAGATTGTCTACCATATGTGAAAACATTCTATTTGGCATATTTAGGATTCCCTCTTGAAGAAGTACAACTGCAAGTCAAAGGCTATAAGATCTTCCCATAAATTGGTCAATCTGAATTGATTCTCAATCAACTTTTTAACTCTTTTAACCCAATATAAGTATCTATAGATGCTTGAGATATAGTCTTTACAGAAATCAATTCTAATGACCTATTCTTCCTCTATTGATTTAGCAGAATATCAACCTGTTAACTACTTATGGCCCCAACTCGTCGAGAAATTAGGTATTGACAAGGCACAGAAGGCTGCTCGGCAAGCACTTGACCTTCAACGTATGAATGGTGATATAAGGACTCTACCTGTATTACTTTTCGAGACATGTGGACTTGCTTTAGTAAATATTGACTTAGTTCGCCAAAATATAGGTTTCTCATGTCATGGAGAAGATATGGTTTTGATCCTTAGTACTCAAAAGAACTTGGTTCAGTTACTTCGGGAAATTTGAATTTTAATTCAGATCTTTTAAAGACAATATTTTTTCAGTGCAGCTATTACTGCTTTTGGTCTGTCTTCCATATAGTATGCTTCAGCTTCTCTTTGCTGGGTGATATTTCCAATAGCTGTTGATCCGATTATTGCATTCTTTTTATACCATTTATGTACTTTAGTTTTTGAATTTATTGTCCCTAGAAGTTTGGAATCATTACAACTCTGAGCTACATGTGTGGCTTCATGCCTTAGTGCTTTCCTTATTGATATCGCTGTACGCCTCTTCTCTTCATTCCTGTTAAGACTTGGCATTGAATAGCCGGATTTATTCTTAATATTTTCCGTGCAAATTACTACTGCACGCTGTCTTTTTTTTATGAAGCCTACATATTGTTCACCTAAAAAACATAATGGAGTATTCTCCTCGACTGAGAACCCTGTTTTGTAAATCAGTTCAAGAATCTCTTTTTCTCTCGCAGTTAGAAATAAAAGGAATTCCATGATTTACTGCAACGCTTGGTTTTTTAACTTTTTTGAATTCTCTATGAATTCACAATCGGAACTTGAATAATTCGAGTCGTCATTG
>QCRS01000002.1 GCA_003211755.1 Prochlorococcus sp. AG-463-F15
TGACTAAGTCTTTTGTGAAGATACAAATTAGTTCTTCAGATTTTTCTGAAAAGCAGATTTTGGAATTTGAAATTCAGGCCTCGAGGGGTCTCTTATGTCAAGGATTGTACCTGTTTGCTTCAGAAAGTTTTCAGGTAAATTGTTGCTTAGCTTGTAAAGAGCACGTATTTGTTCTTTTATATAATTACTGGTGCTGCCAAGGTAGATCATCTCAAAGTCTTTTGTTTTAAGAATGATTTCACCATTGGGACTAATAATAATTTTTTTCAGAGGACTACCAAGCTTTTCTTGATTTTTGAGGATAATTGAAATCCAGCTTTGATGGCTTGGCATCCATCCTTCAACGTAAATATCTTTTGTAGGAGGGTTAGTTTTGGTCGCCATTCTTATAGGCATCCAGTAACCGTTTTTATCAATCATTCCTTTCTCCTTGCCTTTTGGACCTCTTCTATCAGCAAAAGCGATTGGCTTCCTTTCTATAACTTCTATCTCAAGTCTGGGAGGGATTAATCGTCGTCGAATAGAAACATTTTTCAGCGGAAGCTCTTCAATTAAACTCGCTTCAAGTTGTTTGGGGTTGATTGAAAAAAGTGGCTTAGGGAAGTTCAGACCAGAGGCATCAACGATTGAGATTGACTTGATTGTGGAACTTCCATTTACGTGGATCTGAGCAACATTGATGGAACTCCAACCATTCTTTATTACTAGAAAACCAAGGCTATATGTGATTGAACTGAACAAAAGGGAACGCCAAAGGTTGGTTAACTGTTCATTGCGACGCTGTAAATGAAGTTCTCGCCGTCTAGCCTCCCTTGGGTTTGTTCCAATGGGAGAAGATTTACGTTTATTGCTATTCAATCTGCTCACAGATCGCAGCGAGCTCTTCCCATTAGTTGACTCATCCATTTTCGTGCTTGCTCTGCATCTGAAAAAGGCACATCCATTTCCTTTCCATTGCCAATAAGTCGTAATCGACAACGACCTTGGGATTCTGTTGTTAAGGGAGCTTCTCCAGAGGTGAGTGCCATCAACTCTAAAAGCTCTAATTTATTTATTTCAAAGGTATCTTGTTCCTTAAATTTCCCTGCTTCAAAGCTGCTCCAGCTAAATGTCCCATCCTTCAGGCGAGCAGCTCCTGATCCATCTAATTTAGAGAGCTCTGCGCCTTCTGCCCAGCCAAGAAAGAGGTTTTGTCTTCGCCGTTCAATCCAGCCAAGTGCAGTCAAAAGGACAAATGCCAGTAGGAGTGGGAACCAGAGCAGACCGTGAATCATTGGAATTCAAAGGGGGATGTCCTGAACAGGCTTGAGAAAGCTGTATTCATTCTCTAGCTGTTTCAACTAACTTTGCTACTAGTTGTTCGAGAGTTAAACCAACAGCTTCCCAAAGCATTGGATACATACTCTGGGGAGTAAACCCAGGCAATGTGTTTATCTCATTTACCCATAATTCTTCAGTTTCTTCTTTATAAAAAAAATCCACTCTTGCCATGCCACTGGCGGCAATGGATTTACATGCTTCTAAAGTTAACTCCTGAACCCTGTCTCTTATTTTGTCTGGAATAGGAGCAGGAATAATTATCTGGCTCGAATTCTGAGAGTATTTGGTCTCGTAGTCATACCAATCTGAACTAAAGCGGACTTCACCTACAGCAGATGCTACTAATTCATGTGTTCCTATGACTGCACATTCAAGTTCTCTAGCAATTACTGCTTGTTCAACGACTATGCGTTGATCATGCCTTGCTGCTTTTTTTAACCCTACTAATAGCTCGGTTTGATTGCAGGCTTTACTGATCCCGACTGAAGAACCTAGATTGGCAGGCTTTATAAAACAGGGGTAGCCAATTTGGGCCTCTAATTTTCTTAAAAGTTCTAACTCTAAATTTATATTTAGTAATTCATCAGCATCTGCAGAAGAGTAAGGAACTTGAGGCAATCGGGCTGAAGTGAAAGCTGCCTTCATTGCCAGTTTGTCCATTCCTACTGCAGACGCCAGGACTCCTGATCCAACAAAGGGTGTGCCCATGAGTTTAAAAAGCCCTTGTATAGTTCCATCTTCTCCATTGGGACCATGAAGAACTGGGTACCAGATTTGTACCTTTTCGCTCCCTTGAGGCAAACCCTTAAAGCCTGATCCGGCGAGTGAAACCGGTAACTCTGTTTCGTTAAGTCCAGAGGCCTTCCTTAATGCCTGTAAAGCTATATCAGCAGGCCACCAACGTCCTTGTTGATCAATGTATATAGGCGTTACCGTAAATCGAGATTCATTTTCCCCAGCTTGCAAAGCTCTGATAACAGTTGAGGCTGATTTAATCGAGACGTTATGTTCCCCAGAAGCGCCACCGAAAATCACTCCTACATAGGTGCTGGATGACGACATCGACTTGCTTTAGCTCCTGGCTTATAGATCTCAAAGTTATCAGTGCTTCGGAGATAATTCATCTCAATGGAATTCCGCTTAAAGAGAAAGACCTAACTTTCGTGATTCTTAGCTCAACAAGTTCTCCAGGCTTATAAATAAAACCTTTGGGACCTTCCTTGGGGAAAAACGTAAGTCTGTTGGTCCGAGTACGTCCCATTAGTTGGTTTTGATCTTTCGGATTTATTCCTTCAGCCAGAACTTCTTCTACAACGCCTTGGTAACGTGTATTCATTCTCTTGGCTGTTCTTTCTACTAGGGAATTCAGCTCTTTGAGTCGTTCTGCTTTTATTGTCTCGGGAAGTTGATTGGGCCAGTTCGCTGCTGGAGTATTAGGACGAGGGGAGTAGGCAGCAGTATTGACTTGATCAAAACCAACCTCTTCAATCAATGTGAGTGTTTTTTTGAATTGTTGTTCGTCTTCACCAGGGAATGCCACTATTACATCGGAGCTGATTGAGGCGTTTGGGATTAAGTCTCTTATTCGTTTAATAATTCCTCTATATCTTTCAATTGTGTATCCTCTACTCATTTTTTTGAGGATTTCATTATCTCCACTTTGAAATGGAATGTGAAAGTGTTCGCAAACTTTTGGAAGTTCAGAACAAGCTTGGATTAATCGATTTGTGAAATATCTAGGGTGACTTGTAGCAAAGCGAATGCGTTCAATACCTTCAACATCGTGAATGTAACGAAGTAGATCTGTCAATGTGTTTTTTCTTCGACCTTCTTGAGTAATGCCTGGTAAATCTCTTCCATAGGCATCAATGTTTTGCCCTAGGAGAGTGATCTCTTTGTATCCCAATAAAGCTAGGCCTTCTATCTCTGATCGAATTGCCTCTGGCGTTCTGGATTGCTCTATACCTCTGACTGAAGGGACGACACAATATGTACATCGTTCATTGCAGCCATAAATCACATTTACCCAAGCGCAGGTTTTGCTCTCTCTACGCGCAATAGTTAGGTCTTCAAGAATATTGTGTTCTTCTGTCGCTACAACTTGTTGACCGTTGTCGACCTGGGCGAGCAAGGCCTCTAATCGATTGGCATGTTGCGGTCCCATTACAAGATCAATTTCAGGGACTCTTCTAAGCAGTGCTTCACCTTCCTGTTGTGCCACACATCCAGCAACTATCAATTTGAGGTGAGGTAAAACTTGCTTCCTTTGCGCCTGTCTTCCTAGATAGCTGTATACCTTTTGTTCGGCGTTGTCGCGAATTGTACAAGTGTTGTAAAGGACTAAATCTGCTTCTAGTTCAGCGCTTGCTTCGTGGTAACCCATCTTCTCCAGAATCCCTGCCATCCGCTCGGAATCGGCTTTGTTCATTTGGCAGCCGAAAGTTGTAACCCAATAACTGCCACGGTCGCCATTTGCGAGCAAAGACTTGGTCGAGAATGAAGTTGCGGTGGTTGTTATCACGGAGAGCGTTGATTTATAGGTTTTAAATTCATTCCATGAATCCCTTAAAGGGTCTAATTCTGAATCAAGTTTTGTTTTGAGAGAGACTTAGACCCTATAAGAGCATTTGTGTAGTAGGGCGAGCGAGGGGATTCGAACCCCCGAATAGCGGCGCCACAAGCCGCTGCCTTAACCACTTGGCGACGCCCGCCGCGTCAATATGAATTTACCAATTCGTCAGCTGATTAATCTGAAATCTGTTTCTGATCAATATTTAATGACTTGATGAAGGTTGTCCATGAGAATGAATTTTGCATATTTTGCATTTAATTACTAGGTTTTGCTTTTACAAGCTTCAATCCTATTGGGGCCATCTTTTTGAACTGTCACAACTGTTAGACAAGTGGAGTCTTTAATGAATGATGGAGAGAACAAATACCTTGAGGTCCTGATTCCAAGAGGGTTGATTGGAAGTGGAAATGCCGTTTTTGGTACTCCCATAACTGTTGAAGGACTTTGCTCTTTACGCATTGGCTGGAGGGAAGGTCTAATTACATCTCTTGAAACTATCCCTAAAGAATCCGCATCTTCTTTGAAGCTCCTTTTACCTAGGCTTGTAGAACCACATGCTCATCTTGATAAGGCATTCACTTGGAGAGAAGTGCCTAATTTGAAGGGTAGATATCAAGAGGCTTTTGAGGCGAACCTTCAAGAGCATAAAAATCGCACCCCCCACCTGGTTTATGAAAGGGCACAGCGTGCTTTAAAGCTTGCTTTGAAAAATGGAATTCGAGCAGTTCGCAGTCATGTTGATAGTTTTGGTACTAGTTCTGAACTGACTTGGGAGGCTTTGCTTACTCTTCAGGATGAATGGCATTCTTTAATTGAATTACAGCTTGTAGCTTTGGTCCCTTTGGAATTTTGGACTAGTAAACAAGGCCATTCGCTAGCTACTCGTCTGGCCAAGTCTGGAGGCCTTATGGGAGGTGTACTTAACCCACCTATGGACAGAGAAGGTTCAAGGTCCTCACTAATGCATATGCTCAAATTGGCCAATGAGCTTGGTTGTGGAATTGACCTTCATATAGATGAGTCTGAAACTCAGCCGGCAGAAGGCTTGAATCTATTAATTGAAGTACTTGATCAAAGTGAGACCAATATTCCAATTACTTGCAGTCATGCAAGCAGCATGGGACTACTTCCTTTGAATAAAATCAGACGTTTAGCTGATCGCTTGGCTCAACATAGTGTGAATGTAATTGCGCTACCTCTAACTAATTTTTGGCTGCTAGGTCGTGAAGCAAGAAGAACACCAGTCCAGCGGCCATTGGCTCCTATTTTTCATCTTCAGCGAGCAGGTGTCACAGTTGCAGTAGGTGGGGACAACGTTCAAGACCCTTGGTTCCCTGCAGGTGGCTTTGACCCTATATCGTTGATGGCATTATCGATGCCACTTGCTCAGTTGGCGCCATGGGACCGTTTAGGGCTAGCACCTTTTACTACTTCTGCTTCCGCGCTTATGGACTTGGAATGGGATGGCACTATTCAGATAGGTAGTCCTGTTGACTTTGTTTTGCTGGAAGCGAGTAGTTGGTCAGAGGCTCTCTCAACTCCACCCTTAAGGACAATCATTGCCAATGGTGAGTGGATCGATGAAAAATAAGGTGTCCATGCCTAATTCAATTGTGCATTTGCACTGATGAAGAAAACTCTGCTGCCTTCTGATTTGGTCAGGGATCTGACCTCTGTCTCGGACTTACAGATTTTTGATCTTCCTACTGAGATACAACGATTCTCTCGAGATTTTTTTGATTATTCGCCAATACTAAAGAAGAAGCTTGAAGGTTGTTGTGCTGATCTTGTAGTACGTCCTAGTTCAGTTGAAGCAGTTATTTCAGTAGCGGGAATATGTAAGAGGTATGGAACCCCTTTGACTTTGAGGGGGTCTGGTACTGGAAATTATGGCCAGTGTGTTCCACTTTTCTCTGGCATTGTGATGCTTATGGGGGCATTACGTCAGATTCGAAGCCTCAATGCTTTTACTGGTGCCGTTACTGTTGAGTCAGGCTGTTTACTAGGAGATCTTGATAAGTATCTTGTTAGCAATAGTCGTCAATTGAGGTTGTTGCCAAGTACTTGGAGAAGTGCTTCCGTAGGTGGATTTGTGGCGGGTGGTTCTGGTGGAATTGGTTCAGTTAGATGGGGATTTTTGCGTGATCCAGGACACTTGTTAGGCCTTGAAGTTGTCACTTTAGAAGACAATCCTCAAAAGTTGCAGCTTGAAGCTAGTGATGCAGAGGCCTTGAATCATGCGTATGGAACAAATGGGATTATCACGGCCCTGACCTTGGCAACTGCACCTGCTGTTGCTTGGCAAGAAGTGGCAATTGATTGTGCAGATTGGTTGGGAGCCGTAAATCTCCTGCACCGTTGTGCGCGAGCCGCTGTTGACTTACATCTATGTAGTTTGCTTGAGCAAAAGATTGTTGAGCATATCCCTAATTGGTCAGGAGCCTTTATGGGAAAGCATCGATTGTTGATTTTGGTGGCGCCTGATGGAGTAAGCACACTTGAGCGTTTGGCAACTGCAGCTGGAGCTTCTTTTAACCTTTTAGGGCCAGAGAATACTAGAAGTGGTAGTGGCCTTCGTGAACTTACTTGGAATCACACCACACTTCATATGCGTTCAATAGATCCTGATTGGACTTATTTGCAAATGCTGTTGCCACGGCCTGAATTTGAAGCAATTGACTTCCTTAATAACCGTTGGGGTAATGACCTGCTTTGGCATTTGGAAGCAGTTTGTCAGCAGGGGGTCCAGCGTTTAGCAGCCTTGCCAATTGTTCGTTGGAGAGGACTTGACCACTTGGAAAAGCTAATGGGTGATTGTCGAGAGATTGGAGCTGTCATGTTTAATCCTCACGTAATTACTGTTGAGGATGGAGGGCTTGGTGTTGTTGACGTCGACCAAGTAGAGGCAAAGCGACGCTTTGATCCCGATGGGATCCTGAACCCAGGCAAATTAAGGGGTTGGATGTAGTCGAAGGAGGGGTCTGGAGCTTTATGGCTTTTTAAGTTACCTCTTTCCTATTGTTAGCTTCTTTCATTGGTGACTACTTCTCTCGTTAGGAGATCTCCTATTAAATATAGAGAGCCTGCTATGACTGGAGGAGGAGTTGGCCATCTGCTCGTCATTAAAAGTGTTTTGAATACTTGTTCAACTTCATTTGCTTCGAGAAGTTGCTTATCCAACTCTGGACAAGACTTGGATAGTTGAAGCTTGGTCCAGCTTTTGTGACTGGGTACTGGAACTATCCATGCCATGTCGAGTGGCTGGATTAAATGTCGGAGCATTGATGGAGCTTCTTTGTTGCTCTGAATCCCCAAAATCCATTGCACTCCCAACTTTTGATGGTCCCAGTTGTTGCGTTCTTTTGAAAGCTGTTTGGCTGCATGTGGATTATGGGCTCCATCCATCAAGAGCGGCAAACCTTGCCAATCAGTTCTTTGAAGTCTTCCAGGCCAATTCGCTAGGGCAAGTCCTTGTTGAATTGTTTGCTCACTCAGCTTCCAGCCAAGTCCTTCTAAAGCTTGAAGTGCACCTATAGCGACTGCTGCATTCTTTCTTTGAATTTCACCACTTATGCCAAGAGCCCATTCTTTAGGTGATGAAGAGACCCAATTGATTTCTGCCTTTTGTTCTTTTACAGTTTCTTCTAGGACTTGTGTGACGTCAGGATGCTGAGTGGCGCTAATCACTTGGCTTCCTGAGCAGATAACAGCGGCTTTCTCTTTCGCAATGTCTTTTAGGTTTTTCCCTAAGTGTTCACAATGATCTAGTCCAATACTTGCCATGGCAATTACAGGCCGAAAAGCATGGGCTGTAGTTGCATCAAGACGACCACCAAGGCCTACTTCTAAAACTAATAGCTCTACGTGATTGTCAGCGAAATGATCAAACGCTGTTGCTATGACTAATTCAAAAGGAGTTAGTTGATGATCCTTTGCTAAGGCTTGCAGTGTGACGAGACGTTGTCGAAATTCTTTAGGTGAGATCATATCGCCATCAATTTGAATTCTTTCGCACCAACTCACAAGATGGGGAGAGGTTGTGACCCCAGCTTTTATCCCAGCAGATATCAAACCACTTTGAATAAAGCTTGCAATTGACCCCTTTCCATTTGTCCCAACTATTTGAATAGCAGGCGTGCTCGCACAGGGCCTCCCCATTGCTTTTAATGCCATTTGCATGCGGTCTATCCCTAGATCCATCCCCCTTTGATCTAGTGGAAGGATTAGATCGTTTAGATCATTGCCTTTTGGAGAAGTTTTGTTTGCCAATTATTCATAGTTTCTGAAGGTGACCTCAAGTCTTTTTAAGAGGTCGCGGACTTCATTCCTTTTGATCACTAGCGGTGGAACCATTCTTATTACTCTTGGTCCTGCGGCCACTACAAGAAGCTTTTGATCCAGTGCAGCTTTTACGAACAATTGTGCTGTTAATTTTGTATTTTCTTTTAGGACCAATCCTTGCATTAGGCCAAGTCCTCTTACTTCTTTTATTTGTTTCGGGAAAAGTTTCATAAGTGCAATTAGTCCTTCTTTTAACTGAGAACCTCGATGATTTACTTCCATGAGCAGATTTCTCCTCTCTATTTCAGTAGCAACGGTGATCCCGGCTTTGCAGGCAAAGGGATTGCCTCCGAAGGTGCTTGCATGATCACCAGCTTCGAAAACATCTGCATGCTGTTTAACCATCAAAGCCCCAATTGCATGTCCTCCTCCTAATCCTTTGGCAATCGTAAATGCATCTGGCTCTATTCCAAGATGCTCATATCCCCACCAGTTTCCAGTTCGTCCCATTCCTGTTTGTACTTCATCGAAAATTAATAGAACCTTCTCCTTGAGGCATCTTTCCTTTAATCGTTGGAAGAACATCTCACTACCAATGTGTATGCCTCCTTCTCCTTGTACTGTCTCTATTAAGACGGCGGCAACACGTGGACCGTTGATGTCGACTTGCTCAAGCAATGTCTCGAAAGACGGGAAGTCGTTGTAATTAAAGAACTCAAAACCTTCAACAATTGGTTCAAACCCTTTGTGGTATCTGGGTTGGCCTGTAGCACTTACTGTGGCAAGCGTGCGGCCATGAAAACTGGATGTTGCTGTGAGTATTACTGGACGATCAATTTTGCGCTTTTTATGAGCATATTTTCTGGCCAGTTTTATTGCGGCTTCATTTGCTTCTGCACCACTATTGCAGAAAAATACTTTGTCTGCGCAGCTGTGATTGACTAACCAATGGGCAAGTGCTTCTTGTTCAGGTATTTGATAAAGATTGGATACATGTTGAATCTGGTTGAGTTGCTTAATTAAAGAACGCCGAACTGCGTTGTCACTATGTCCAAGAGTGCAAGTGGCAATGCCGGCGACGGCATCAAGGTATCGCTTGCCTTCTTGATCCCAAACCCAACAACCTTTTCCTCTGGTAATGCTTATAGGAAGACGATTATAAGTATCCATTAAATAAGTGGGAGCGGTCGGACTCGAACCGACAAACCCGAAGGTGCCGCATTTTGAGTGCGGTGCGTCTACCAATTCCACCACGCTCCCAAGGGATCTCGGCGTCTTGTTTTCCAAGATCTTTTTAACATTAGGTCAAAATAACCCGTTTTGGTGCTCTTGTAGATGCATCTCATTGGGTTGTTTGGCGAATGCGATGGATAAGTTCATAACTTTGAAACCATTGCATGTTCGGACTCATCAATAGCTTTGCAATGGTTCAATGTTGTGTCGATTGATTTTGTCCAGCTGCTGCTATCACATTTCTTGGATGGTCCAGAGCTTCAACCTAAGGACAAAACGAAGGCCTTAAAGAATGCCAGCAGTAAGAGAAATTGAATCCCACTGATTCGTCAATTTTATAAACTGTATATAGAGATGATTTTGTTCAACAATTCATCTCTATATACAGTTTGATTTGCTTCTTTCTCTTTGGATCTTTGTTTAATAAATTTTTATTTTTACCTCAACCAAATTGGTGTCATGATAGATATTTATTTTATTACTTTTGTGCTAAACCAGATAATGGAACTTTCCCTTCCTAAAACTAAGTTCAGGTGCGCTTTAGATCAATTGTGTTTTACTTCGGTGCGGGATCAATTCCAACAAGGTTCTTTCCCTTGATGTTGGTAGGGGCAATATTTAGTTTTCTTCCTAATACCTCAAAATACGAGCTCCAGCCTGATTAAGCTTTTCTTCAAGTGCTGCATACCCTCTGTCAAGGTGAGTTAGCCCTTCCACCTTGCTTACTCCTTGTGCTGAGAGGCTTGCAAGGACCATTGCGGCAGTTGATCTTAAGTCACCTCCAGAAACTGGAGCAGCACTTAACTGGGGAACTCCTTCAATCACAGCGGTATTTCCTTGAAGGCGAATAGATGCCCCCATTCGCTGCAATTCAGGTACATGTTTCATTCGGTTCTCGTAAATTTTCTCAGTAATTACGCTTGTTCCTTTAGCTGTTGCCATTAGCGCCATGAAAGGGGCTTGCAAATCTGTTGGGAATCCTGGGAAAGGTTGAGTTGTTATATCAACTCCTTCAATTTCTCCAGGAGTAATTTCAATGCCATCTTCATTGATTTGGAGGTCGCAACCACAATCTCTTAATTTTTGGAGCACTGCATTTAGATGCTCTGGAATTACAGGTGCAACATTCAATTTAGAACGGGTAATAGCTGCAGCAATGAGAAATGTTCCTGCTTCGATCCGATCAGGCATTACGGTGTAATTACAACCATGTAATTGTTTAACTCCCTTAATAGTGATTTTTGGACCACCAGCCCCTGAGATATTTGCTCCCATGCAGTTAAGTAATTTGGCCAGGTCTTGAATCTCAGGTTCTTGTGCTGCATTTTCGATGCTGCTTTGGCCTTCGGCTAGCACCGCTGCCATAAGGATAGTTTCAGTGGCTCCAACACTTGGGCAATCCAATACAACATCAGTTCCCTTTAAACGTTTTTGAGTACCAGGTACTGAGGCTGTAACTACACCATGTTCAACATTGATATATGCACCTAATGCCTTTAGCCCTTTGATGTGCTCTAAAACAGGACGCGCCCCAATTTCACATCCACCAGGTAATGGGATTTTGGCCCGTCCCAGTCTTGCCAGTAGTGGGCCGATACAGAAGAAGCTTGCTCTGAGGCCATGCACGAGCTCATAAGGGAGTTCTACATGATGTAGGTCTGCAGCTTGGATATGTAACTCATCTTTCTCTTGCCTTAGATTCACACCCATTGTCAAGAGGATTTCGCTCATCCCCTCAATGTCAGTCAGTTGTGGAACATTTTCTAAAAGCAGCTTTTCTTCAGTTAGCAGTGAAGCTGCCATAAGTACTAACGCAGAGTTTTTCGCTCCGCTGACTTTTAATTCACCTGAGAGAGCGTAGTTGCCTTGTACCTCTAGATGCGGTTTGGAAATCCTTTTGGAGATTGTGGCCGCATTTGGCATGCTCTATAACTCTCCGAACTTATTGTCATCTTGACAAGTGCAGATGGCTCCGTCCAGACGGCCGTTATGAAAAGTGGATCGGTTTTGCTTGCTTTGGAGAGGAAGTGAGGCAATCGATGGCTTATGTTTTTAGCGTCGTTGTGGCGACTAAAGCAAGCGGATGTGGCGGAATTGGTAGACGCGCTAGTTTCAGGTACTAGTGGCAGCAATGTCGTGGGAGTTCAAATCTCCCCATCCGCATTATCTTGGGAAAGCTAAAATCGGACCTTTGGACTAATGATTTTGTTAGAGATTACAAATGCTTCAGAGTTAATCGCAACTAAGTTAGGTGATTTTGTTGAACGATTGACTCCTGATTTTGTTGATGATTCTACAGTCGAGGATCTAGTTCTAAAAAGAATGATAGAAAACCTTTCTCAAGAAGGGATTAAAGGAGAAGTTTCATTATTCAAAGGTCTTCAGATTGAAGGTGAGAAAATGATATTGACTGAGGGATTCAAGGTGCGAAGTCAAAGAAAATTCTAAGGTATAAATCATTAGAGCAATTCCTTCTCCATTAATCTCCAGTCGTCGTAATCCATTAGTACGGCGATTAAAAGCGCTCTCCACTAGAGAAGGGCGCGAGAATTCTTCATTGTTATTGCTTGAAGGAACACAATTGTTAAAAGAAGCATTGAGGACTTCTTCCTTCCCAAGTGAGATTTTTGCTACTAGTTCTTGGTTGGAAAATAACTTTCAACTTTTGGAATCTATGACTAAGAAGATTCCTATTTATGAGGTGACATATTCTGTTCTTGAGGCGGCATTAACTACAAAGACCCCTGATGGTGTTGCGACTCTTTTTCCTTTGACAGCCTTGCCGAAGCCCGATAATGAAGCTGATTTTGTGTTGGCGTTAGATAGATTGCAGGATCCAGGAAATCTTGGAACATTGTTTCGTACTGCCTTAGCTGCAGACGTGGAAGTGTTGTGGCTTGCATTAGGTGCTGACCCATTGAATCAAAAAGCACTTAGAGCATCTTCTGGTGCAGTCCTTCACCTGCCTTTTGAGAGATTCGGCAGTTCAGAGGAGGAGGCGATTCGAGGTCTTGTTGAAAAACTTCAGTTAGCAGTTCTTCGTGGATATCAAATCTTAGGAACTTTTGTTCCCAGAACTCCACTTAAAGAGTTGATCGTGCCCTATTGGGAGGTTGATTGGACAAAACCAACTGTATTGGTGCTTGGTAATGAGGGTACTGGGATTCACCCGCGTATTAAGGCTTGTTGCACACATCGAATAACATTGCCGCACAACTCATTAGTTGACTCATTAAATGTGGCATCGTCAGCAGTTCCGCTGTTATTGGAGCGGCGACGAGCCAAAATGTTGTCTGAACATAGTTAGTTGCCGGTGAACGAAGCCAATTTCGACTTCGATTTAATTGTTGTGGGAGCAGGTTATGGTGGCTTTGATGCCGCCAAGCATGCTGCCGAGCATGGATTGAAAGTTGCGATTATCGAGTCGCGTGAAATGGGAGGCACCTGCGTTAACAGGGGTTGTGTTCCTTCAAAAGCCTTGTTGGCTGCAAGCGGAAGGGTTAGGGAGTTGGCTAATGCGGAACATTTATCTGGTTTCGGTATACATGCAGCTCCTGTTCGCTTTGAAAGGCAGAAAATTGCTGATCATGCAAACAAATTGGTTGCCACTATTAGAAGCAATTTGACTAAGGCTTTAGAAAGAGCGGGGGTAACTATTATTAGAGGGGAGGGGCGATTAGAAGGTTCACAACGTGTCGGAGTAAGAGAGGCTAGTGGAATAGATAGGGTTTTGAGTTCCAAAGATGTGATTCTTGCAACTGGTTCTGACCCTTTTGTGCCACCTGGAATCGAAACTGATGGAAGAACAGTTTTTACTAGTGATGAGGCTGTGAATCTGGAGTGGCTACCTCGTTGGATAGCAATTATTGGTAGTGGCTATATAGGACTTGAATTTGCAGATATTTATACCGCTCTTGGTTGTGAAGTCACAATGATTGAGGCTCTTGACCGGGTAATGCCTACTTTTGATCCAGACCTCACGAAATTGGCTGCACGCCAATTAATTGATGGACGTGATATTGATGCTCGTGCTGGTTTGTTGGCGAGCAAGATAATTCCTGGTTGTCCTGTTCACATTCAATTGTCAGACGTGAATACTCGTGAGTTGAAAGAAGAGTTAGAAGTTGATGCTGTGCTTGTTGCTACTGGCAGGGTCCCAACTAGTAAAAGATTGAATCTTGATTCTCTTGAAGTAGAGACTAATCGAGGCTTTGTCCCTATTGATGACAGCATGAGGGTTTTAGTGAAAGGACAACCTTTGCCTCATCTTTGGGCTGTAGGCGATGTTACTGGCAAGTTGATGTTGGCGCACACTGCAGCAGCTCAAGGAACTGTCGCTGTCGAGAATATTCTTGGCAATTACCGAACCATTGATTATCGAAGCATCCCAGCTGCTACTTTTACCCATCCAGAGATTAGTTCTGTTGGCCTTAGTGAGTTAGAGGCTAAGGAATTAGCTGCTAAAGAGGGTTTTTCTCTTGGAAGTGTGCGCAGCTATTTCAAAGCGAATTCAAAGGCTTTGGCAGAACTAGAGAGCGATGGCCTTATGAAGTTGCTTTTTCGCAAGGATACCGGTGAAGTACTAGGTGCTCACATTTATGGTTTGCATGCAGCGGACCTGATTCAGGAGGTCGCAAATGCGGTAGGAAGAAGACAAAGTGTTGTTGATTTGTCTTGCGAAGTGCATACTCACCCAACTCTTAGTGAAGTGGTTGAGGTGGCTTATAAACAAGCTGCGCAACAATTCAAGAAGGCTAAGTCCGTTAATTAGTAGTTCTTTTCTATTACGGTTAATGCATATTTTTTTAGAAATATTCTTTGACTCCTAATCCTATGGATATTCGTCGTCGGCCACCCAATCCAAGCGTCAAGGTTGCGAATCTGGAATATGCGATTCCTCATTCAGAAGCTGAACCGCGGAATATCCTCGAAAAGATTGTTTGGGAGAAAGATCGTGAAGTAGAAATCGCTCGTCAAAGAATGCCGCTGGAAAAATTAAAGTCTCAAATTGCTGCATTGAATAAACCAAAGGACTTTATTTCTGCTTTGCGAAGTGCTTCGGTACTCCCTGCAGTGATTGCCGAAGTTAAAAAAGCTAGTCCTAGCAGAGGAATAATCCGAGAAGAATTTAATCCCGTAGCTATAGCAAAAGATTATCAAGCAGGTGGTGCTAGTTGCTTATCGGTATTGACAGATAAGACCTTCTTTAAAGGTGGCTTTGAGGTGCTTATTGAAATAAGGAAAATGGTTGATCTTCCTATCCTTTGTAAGGATTTTATCTTGATGCCATATCAGCTATATCAAGCTAGGGCGGCTGGAGCAGATGCCGTTCTTTTGATTGCAGCCATACTCCATGATCAAGACTTGCAGTATTTGCGCAAGGTCGCATCCACACTTGGTTTAACTGTGCTTGTGGAGGTTCATGATTCTGAGGAGCTAGAGAGAGTCCTCAATATTGGATCATTCCCTTTGATTGGAATAAATAATCGAGATCTAAGGACATTTGAGACTGATCTCGCTACTACTGAAACCCTTTCCAAAAAACATGAAAAGCGATTAACCGAGCAAGGTGTTCTTGTGGTTAGTGAATCTGGATTGTTTGACCGTTCTGACTTAAATAGAGTTTTTGCAGTAGGAGCTGAGGCTGTATTGGTTGGAGAATCTTTGATGCGAAAAGATGATATCCGTTCTGGCTTAAGGGATTTGATTGGGGGCTGATCAATTTAGATTTTAAGGAAAACGTTAATGAAAAAAATTCTGCTCTTAAATGTGGGTTTAATCTTTTCGCAATAAGGCAGAATCAACTTGGTGATTCTTTCTAAATGCTGATCAGCATCATTACAGGTATTGCTGCAGGAGCCATCCATGTTGTTGGGGGGGTAGATCACTTAGTAGCAATGGCCCCTGTCGCGACGCGTCATCCTCGAACAGCCCTTCGAAATGGGTTGGCTTGGGGTTTGGGACACTCTGCTGGGGTCCTTTTGCTCTCGACACTCGCAATATTGGTAAAGGATTTAGCCCATATTGAGCGCATGTCATCTTTTGCAGAATTTAGTGTTGGAATAGCCTTGTTAGTTGTAGGTGTCATAGCAATTAGGACCTCTTTGGGACTCAATATTCATGTTCATGAGCACAACCATGGAAATGGTTGTGCTCATGAACATATTCACTTGCATTTCCGAGGCCGGCAAAAACACAATCGACATCCTCATGCTTCGACTAGTTTGGGGGTATTACATGGATTAGCAGGTGCAAGCCATTTGTTGGCAGTAGTCCCTGCTTTGGCGTTGCCTCCAATTGGCGCATTTGGTTATATGGCTGCATATTTATTGGGGTCGATTGCAACTATGGGAGCGTTCTTAGTGGCGATATCTTTGGCGACGATGAGGGCTGGTCAAAGAGCCTTGCCGTTAATAGTTAGATTCGCAGGAGGGCTTTCAGTATTAACAGGGCTCTTCTGGCTTCACAATAGCTGGGAGTTTTTGGTATAAAAGATTCCTTCCTTCCTTACTTGCAAAGAGTTAGTTTTATTTTTTGTGCTTGCTTCTGAAATGATTATTGGTCTTTTGTAAGTCACTATAAGTACAGCCTTACTATCTTTCTCCTTGACTTGCTTGATAGTTAAGCCTGAAATCATCTGTTCATTTTAGAAAGAGAGAATATTTCTAGTTAAATAGACTTAGTTGTATATTGAATGAGTAATCAGATTATTTTCCTCTGGGAATTATTCAATAAACTCTCTTTACCTTTCTTCTGAATTTAATATACTTTCTTTTGCTTTCACTGGATAGAGGGTAAATTCAATCTCCATTTATGGCAGGCAATTTAACCTTATATTTTTTCCACTTTCTTTGTTAATAGTAGCTAATCACCTTTTTATTCGTTGCTGCTTGGCTTGGGAAAAGAATACAAAATTGTAGAGTTCAAGTCTTAGAAAAATATTCATAAAGATGATTGTTTGGATTGGTTTTTCTTGATTGTCTTATTGGATTCTTGCTTGGGTAGGTCAGGTCGCTTCCCTTCTAGAATGTCTGCCAATGTTCTAAAACTTTCAGCGTAATTCCAGAAATTATCCTTGCGTTGAAAACCGTTGAGAAAATGTCTGCTGAAGTTTTTTTGGACACCCCAGCGCCTCTCATATTCCTCGTACTCACTTTGATTCATATCTACCAGAAAAAGACTTGCATTTTCATGCCGAAGACAGTCCTCTTCGGAGTCGAATAGTTCCCCATCCTTAGCTTGCCAAATCTGCTTAGGCATTTCTTCTCCTGAACCTTCTTTCAATTATCAAACACCAATACTAGGTTTTGGCATATAGCGCCTTGAAAGCCAAATAAAAACTATCAGATGCATAACAAGAGAATTAGAGAATCCTCTACATCGTTCTACATTTATTTTGAGCAATCAAATCAAATCAAACAAAACGACTGCACGCTTGTTTTCGTGAGCAGAGGAGTATTTTGACTGTGTAGGAAATCTGGAGTATTGCCTAGTGACTTCAGAACTTGCTTCTCCTTAAGTCACTAGCGAAAGAGCCAATAATCAAAAGATGCGGGGATGCAGTAATCCTGCCCATCTCGAGTTTTGAAGCACCTTTCAATACCCCACTCTCTTTCGACAATTCTGACTTCGGTGATGCCTTTAGGCATTGAGGCCATAAACTTCTGAGATTGATTCATTGAAACCCCATCCAAAGAACTTCACTCTTGTAACTACTCCATAGACCTGAGCAATGAGCAAAAAGTGCAGTTGACACTCATATCTCACTAAGGGGCAGCCAATAGAGAGTGTTAAAAATTATATTGGCGTTCTCTTGTTTACATTTTCAGCAACAAGAGGCCTTTTTGATTGAGCCCTCAGAATATGTTGGAACTTTTGAGTTGAAATTAACTGCTTTCTCCTAATCTATTTTTGGAATAATTTGCTCTACTATCCCATGTAGATAGTTGTGACTCACTAGCCCAAACTGCCTGCTATCAATACTGTTCCTCACATTGTCGCCTCGCAGTTCTAGGCCTAAAGGATTCTCATTATGCACTCTTTTTATTATTAGAGTTTTTGGCTCTTGAGGGTCCTTAACGACAACAATCCATCCTTTCTTCGGTGACAACTTGCTTGGATTAACTGGCCGATAAATAACAATATCTCCCTGTCGAAGGGTAGGCAGCATTGAGTCTCCGACGACGTGACAATGTCTTCGGAGACCAGTAATGATTAGGAATAGTGTGCGTAAACTTGCTCTCTGAAAGAGGTTGGTTTCAGCTCGCTGTGACCCAGGCGTCAGCACGTCCTTTTGACTTCCAAAACATGTGATGGATTTTTTCTACAGACTGCATTAATTCTTCAGCTTTTGCTTGATCAATGTTTACTTTGCAAGCACTACAAAGCTTTGCAGCCTTCCAAAAAGTGTCATGAAGATCTGGGTAACTTGCAAGATGCTCTGGCTTGAAATAATCGGTCCAAAGTATCAAGAGCTCCTTTTTGGTCTCTTTGGCTTGATCTTCCTTGATTGCTACGTAACGAGAAAAAGTATTGTTATAGACAGTCCAGGCCGCTGGATCATTGCCTTGAGGTGGCTCCATGGATAGAAGCTTTTTGGTCATAGAAAGCACTGCTTCAGCTGCTACTCGAGCAGAGGCAGGGTCATAAACACCACATGGTCCATCGCAATGAGCCTTGACCTTGTGGGCTGGCAGGTTGTTGAAGATTGCGGAAAGTGCCGAGCGCAACATCTGGCATTAAGTAAAAGCCTTCTCTAAGACTACTTGGCTACTTCCACAACTGTGAATAATTTTTATGCGATTAGGATTGTTTTATTTGACTTCGAGTAGTTCCACTTCAAAGATCAAAGTAGCGTTTGGAGGAATGACTCCACCTGCACCTCTATTTCCATAGCCAAGTTCTGGGGGAATTATTAATTTTCTTTTTCCACCTACTTTCATCCCTGCGACGCCTTCGTCCCAGCCTTTAATGACTTGACCGGCTCCTAGAGGGAAGCTGAAAGGTCCTCTTCCATAGCTGCTATCAAACTCTTTGCCATTCTCCAACATTCCTTTGTAGTTAACGGTAACCCTTTGGCCAGAAGTGGCTTCAGTCCCACTCCCTGCCTCAAGGTCGGTAATGCTTAGCCCACTAGCTGTAATTACGGGAGTTGCCAAATCTATTGAACCTCCTAGGACTGAATTTTGAGCGTTGGGTTGGTCTTTTGCCATTGCGAAGAGCGTCGGATTGGGATCTTCTGGATCAAGTTCAAAAATGTTTTTTGTTTCTTTGATTGCTTCTACCTCCCTGATATCGGCGGAGATGGTCGAGTCAAAGTTCTGAGCCGCTACTGTTGAAGGGGAAATTACCTGGCTTGCAACGGCCACTATGACGCAGCTAAGAAAGATCGAGAAACTAATCAGGATTTCACGCACGGAGTATGAGGAACAAAGTCAGGAAATTATTCTTACAGGTTATTCCTCGTTCTTAAACATGTATCGATTCTTGTTTATTTAAAGCTCCTTGAATTTTGGGAACCACTTGATTCCTTTCCATCAGATCATGCGCAGTGAAAAATATCTTTCTTCCATCGCTGGTCTTTTTGGAGGGTTGCTAGCTGGTTTGAGTCTCTCCAATGGAGGGGTGATTTTTATGTGGCTAGCAATTGCCTTGTTGTGGGCAGCCAGTAGAAATATTTTTGCAGGCTTCCTTTGGGGTTTGGTTGCTTTATTAATAAGTCATAGCTGGCTTTTAGCTCTCCACCCACTTAGTTGGATAGGGATCCCTGATCCATTGAGTTTGCCTATAGCCATCACAATTTGGTTGTTCTGTGGCTTATTGGCTGGATTACTTGTTGGTCTTTGGTCTTGGATTGGGAATTCCTACATCTTTCAAGGATTTAGAGATGGTGATTTATCTAACAAGGTTTTGTCTGCTGTTGTTTTGTCTTGCCTATGGGGATTAGCTGAGGTCGTTTTAGCTCATTACCCATTGTTCTGGATAGGTATAGGAGGGAGTGTTTTGCCTAGTGACATCCTCCTAGCTGGATTGGCTAGATGGTTTGGTGCTGGTGGGTTGGCGACTGTTCAATTACTAATAGGCTTTTGTTTTTGGCACACGGCTTTTGCTTTTCGTCGGCGTATTCGATGGGGAAAATCATTATCTTTTGGAATTCTTTTTGTAGCTCTTGCTCACATCATTGGAGCTACCCTTCTTCCTAACTCAGCTACTTCTGACCCAATTCCTGTTGCGCTTTGGCAATCTGACATAAGAATACGTACAAAGTTTTCTAAAGATGAGCAAAGTCGTATCCCGGTCGCCATAAAAGAATCTTTGGATATTTCAAAGGATTTATCGGCTGCGTGGTTGGTTGCGCCTGAAGGAACATTAAATGCGAACCAAGAACTACTCTCACCTGCTCCTATCCCTTTTCTTACAGGAGGATTTCGTTGGGTAAAAGGAAGTCAGAGAAGCTCCTTGTTGGTTTTTGAGAGTGGACAAAGTAAAGCCTCTACTGCCATTGATAAGCATCGTTTAGTTCCCTTGGGGGAAAAGGTTCCAAGATTTTCTTGGTTTTCGTTGAAGAGTCTTTCAGCTGTTGGAGGCATTGAGCCTGGAAACTCTTCAAGACTATTGTCTTGGTCTGGTCCTCCTGCTGCTATAGCAATTTGCTATGAGCTAAGTGATGGGCATGCAATAGCGCAAGCAGTTGATGATGGAGCTCAATGGATCCTTGCCTTAGCCAATCTCGATCCGTACCCTGTTTCATTGCAAAAGCAGTTTGTTGCGATCGCTCAGCTTAGAAGTATTGAAACTGCAAGAGATTTAATTAGTGTTGCTAATACAGGGCCTTCGGCATTAGTGATGGCTTCGGGAGAAGTTCAGGAAAAAATCCCTCCATTTATTGAATCGACTGAATTAGTAGGACTTCGATTGCATAGTGGTATTAACGGTTACATTCGCTGGCAGGAAGCGCCACTTATCGGATTATTTGTAATTGGATTATCTGGAATTCTTTGTTTGCGTTTTTGGATTAATGAGTGATTTTGATTTTCTAATAAGGTTGAATTATTCCACCACCCAAAAGAATTTCTCCTAAATAGAAAACTGCTGCCTGTCCTGGTGCAATAGAGAATTGTTCTTCCTGGAAGCAAATTTGACAGCGATGGGGGCGTTGTTTCTCAATATCTGCATTTGTTGGATTAAGCGGTGTGAGCTGTGCAAAAACCGGGTGACTTCTATAGCGAACTTGAACTTCCACATTTATTTTTTCCATTGGGGGACTGATTGAAACCCAGTTGATTTCGCCAACAATGCAGTCGGATATACCAGCTGCAGCGCGAGGTGCTACTACTACCTGATTCGATTCACTTTTTAGCTTTACTACGTGTAGTGGCTCTTTCCACGAGATTCCAAGGCCTTTTCTTTGCCCAATAGTGAAATGCTCAATTCCATCATGCTCTCCAAGCAGAGTGCCATCTTCGAGAATTATTTCACCTTTCCTTTGAGGAAGATATTTATCTAAGAAAGCCCTCATGGAACCATGGTGTTCTGCGAGGCAAAGATCTTGACTCTCGGGCTTTTGCGCTGTACGAAGTCCTAACCTGTTCGCTTCCATTCTGGTATCAGCTTTAGTTAACTCCCCTAATGGGAATATGACTTTGCTTAGCACGTTCTGCGGAAGGTCATACAGGAAATAACTTTGATCCTTATTTGTATCTAGGCCTCTTAAGAGGAGTGTCTTCTTATATGAATAGCTTTTTGTTAGATGCTCTTTTTTGCTTAATTCTTTTGAAAACCTTGTTCGCGCGTAATGGCCAGTTGCGATTCGATTAATCTTAAAATTTTCATTAGCCCATTTCAGCATCGCAGCAAACTTCACAGAGCGGTTGCATCTTGAGCAAGGTAATGGAGTAATGCCTTCCTTATACCCCTCTATAAGCCCGTCGATAATTTCTTTTTGGAAAGTTGTCCTTGAATCCATTACATGATGGGGAATCCCAAGTTGTCCACATATGGCAGCTGCATCAACAAGCCCGTCTGAGCAGCAAGAGCCTTTCCCACTCATTAACCACAGAGTCAACCCCTCAACTTGCCAACCTGCTTCTATCAAAAGAGCTGCAGCCAATGAACTGTCCACGCCTCCTGAGAGCCCTACTGCAATTTGGTGCTCACCATGGATGTTTCGCAAGCGAATTAAAGCTTGTTCTCCAGCAGTTGTTGCTGGTTGACTTAGCTTAATTGCTTCAGAAGTTGAGATTTTGGGCGGCATAGGCATTACCGCTGCGAAGTCTCCATAGTGGATCTATATGCGTAATTGTCGTGCACTGGCCAACAATAGATTCTGATCATGTGATGGTTACTGCTGCGGAGATGGCAGATTTTGAGGGTCGGATTCTTTCAAGTGGTTTTCCAGCGTCAGCTTTGATGGAGAAGGTTGGACAGGCTATGGCAGCTTGGTTTATCCAACATTCTTACTTAATAAAAGATGGAGTAGTTGTACTGGTTGGCCCAGGAAATAATGGTGGAGATGGATTGGTGGTAGCTAGAGAGCTTCACTTGGCTGGTTTCAAAGTAAAAATTTGGTGTCCAATAACTATTACTAAAACATTAACTGTCAAACATCTTGCTCATGCCAATTGGCTTGGGATTCAACAATTGGAGACACCACCTGATGTGGCTGATGATTATTTGTGGATTGATGCTCTTTTTGGTCTAGGACAATCACGTCAACTACCCGAACAAATAGCGACTCTCTTAAGAGATAGACATTTAAACAGGCAAGGGCGCTTGGTCAGCTTGGATGTGCCTTCAGGCATTTGCAGTGATTCAGGAGTTCCATTTGTGGGGGGAGCTGCTTTTGCTTCTTTTACTTTGACAGTCGGGTTAATTAAGCAAGGACTCGTTCAAGATTTTGGAATGCCACATGTCGGCCGCATTGTGCGAATTGACCTTGGTTTCCCCTCTCATGTTTTTGAGAAATTATCGATCCCACTGCGCCTAAGGGTTTTAAGCTCTGATTTGAGTACACTTAGATGGCCCAAATTGCCTTTAGTTGCTAATAAATATCAGCGTGGAAGACTGTTAGTAGTTGCTGGGAGTACTCAATATCGTGGAGCAGCATTATTGGCATTGCAAGGGGCGATGGCAAGTGGTGTTGGGAACATTCAATCTGTTGTTCCTAAGGAGGTTGCAGAGTCATTGTGGCAATTAGTTCCTGAAGTTGTTCAGGCAGGTGTTTTGGATGAAGCTTCTACTGAGTCCTCTATAAGTGGTTTTTTAGCGAACCAAGATCTTTCTAGGTTTGATTCACTATTAATTGGTCCTGGATTAGGGGATATTGGAGAAAATTGGTTGCGTTTGTCAGAGCCACTTGAAGATTTTGGTGGTTTATTGGTTATAGATGCGGATGCTCTTAATCGATTGTCTGAATGTAATGAAGGGTGGAAGTGGATTAAGAGGCGGAAGGCTCCTACTTGGATTACTCCTCATCAGGCTGAGTTTCGCCGATTATTTCCCACAATTAAAAAATCATCTCTTCTAGAGGCAGCGGTTGAGGCTGCTCAATTAAGTGGGGCGGGGGTTTTGTTGAAAGGAGCGCATAGTGTTATTTCTGAAAGGAATGGCAGGACTTGGCAGCTGGTAGATACTGATCCATGTGCTGCAAGAGCAGGGCTGGGAGATTTATTGGCTGGTTTTGTTGCAGGGGTTGGTGCCCTTTCAATAGTCTCTGAGGGAAGAGTCTCTTGTGAATTCCTTGCTGCATCTGCTTTCGTTCATGCTGAAGCTGCCAGAAAATGCAAAAAAGGCAGCTCTCCAAGCTTGATTTTTGAATCATTAGGAACACTTACAAGGCTTATTCAGTCAAGAGATATTGCTCAATGATCATTTTTTGTCGAAATGACATTCTTTTATTGTCAAATGTGTAGTTTTAGACACAAGAATCTGAAGGGTTCTTGAAACCCAGGGCAGTTTTGGAATATCCGTAGGAAAGTCCCCCATGCGATGGGGATTAGAAAAGATGGTTTCATCAGCTCAAAAGACAGCTGAATCACAAAAACGGCGGAATAGTGACCCAATAAGTTGGTATCTATCAACTATTGGAAGGATTCCTCTATTGACTCCAGCTGAGGAGATTGAGTTAGGCAATCAGGTGCAGGCGATGATGCGTCTAACTGAAGATTGTTTAATTAATAATGAGCAAAAGGAATTTACTTCTCGTGAACGCCGTTTGATCCGTATAGGGCGACGCGCTAAAGAGCGAATGATGAAGGCAAACCTTCGACTTGTAGTCAGTGTTGCAAAAAAATATCAAGGGAAGGGTTTAGAGCTTTTAGACCTCGTTCAGGAAGGTTCGCTTGGGTTGGAAAGGGCGGTAGAGAAGTTTGACCCTACACGTGGTTATAAATTTTCTACTTATGCGTTCTGGTGGATTCGTCAAAGCATGACTCGTGCAATTGCTTGCCAGTCCAGAACTATTCGCTTGCCGGTTCATTTAAGTGAGAGGTTGACCACTATTCGGAAAGTAAGCCTTGATCTTGCTCACAAATTAGGAGCAATGCCTAGTCGCGCTGAAATAGCTGAAGAGATGGAAATACCAGTTGAGGAACTTGATTCTTTGTTAAGGCAGGCTCTAACAACAAGCAGTCTTGATGCACCAGTGAATGGTGATGAAGGACGTAGTTTCTTAGGTGACCTTATTGCAGATGCTTCTCATGAAGAGCCATTGGATAAGGTCGAGCAACGTATTCATCAAGAACAGCTTGGGAGATGGTTAACTCACCTAAGTGAGCAAGAGCAGCATGTTCTTAGATTGCGTTTTGGTTTGGAAGGTAATGAAAGACATACACTTGCAGAGATTGGCCGACTTTTAGAAGTGTCACGGGAAAGAGTGAGACAAGTGGAATTAAAGGCATTAAGAAAGTTGAGGAACTTGACTAGAAAGCTTCCTAGTGGGATTTAAATCAACTTTTGATTTATCCAACTGGTCTTAAATTCTTTTAATCTCGCTAGCTTTAATTTTTCTCGGCCCAAATATATTTTGTTAATTCGCTGGAATTAGGTTCTGGAGCATTTAAGGCAAAATCCACTGAATCTTTTACTTCTGAGTCAATTTCTTTCTCTATAGCTCGAAGCTCATCTTTTGAGCACATATTCTTTTCCTCAAGATCCTTTTCTAATTTTTTAATGGGGTCTTTTTGCGCCCAAAATTCTTTCTCTGCTTCTTTACGAAGTTCATCTGGATCGGCTAGTGAATGCCCACGGAAACGATACGTAAGACATTCCAGAAGAGTTGGCCCCTCTCCAGCTCTTGCTCTCTCTAGTGCTCGTTGAGTAGCTCCTCTTACTGCTAGTACATCCATCCCATTAACTTCTTCTCCTTTCATTCCAAAGGCATCAGCTTTTCTCCATATCTCAGGATCACTAGTAGCTCTGTCGTGAGCCATTCCAATAGCCCATTTGTTGTTCTCTACTACAAAAATTATTGGTAACTTCCATAGTTGAGCCATGTTTAGGCATTCAAAGAATTGACCGTTATTGCAGGTTCCATCACCAAAAAAAGCTGCTGTAACAGAATCGCTATCTTTCTCTCCAAGAGCATCTCGTTTGTACCGACTAGTGAAGGATGCACCAAGTGCAATTGGGATACCTTCTCCAATGAATGCATAACCGCCCAAAAGATGATGCTCTTTTGAAAAAAGATGCATAGATCCACCTCTTCCTTTGCTGCAACCGGTCTCTTTCCCGAAGAGTTCACTCATCACTTCTCTTGCAGGTACTCCTGCACTTAAAGCGTGAACGTGATCTCGATAAGTACTACAAAACCAATCATGTTTTTTCTTCATGGCACCTATAACTCCTGTGCTAACTGCTTCTTGGCCGTTATATAGGTGGACGAAGCCAAACATCTTGCCTCGGTAGTACATCTCTGCGCATTTGTCCTCAAACCTCCTTCCAAGAGTCATATCCCTGAAGAGTCTTAAACCTGTTTCACGGTCTAAGTTGGCTGGCTGAGTATTTATTAAGTTCCTTAAGCGTTCTGCATGAGCCTCCTTCAAAAAAGGCTTGTTAATTGTTTGGTCTGGGGCTGTTTCTCTTGCTTGGCTCATGCCAAATGCTCATCATTATCTTTAAGACTGTAAGGGCCTGAGGAGAAAAAATGGGCAAAACCCCTTCTGATGCCTAGAGTTTGATGCCAATTGCTTAGCAGCGAGTGGAATTGCCAATTGATCATTTCCGCTTATTAGGAGTGAGTCCCTCTGCTCAAGCGGAGGCAGTACTTCGAGCCTTTCAGTTGCGCTTGGACCGAGCTCCCGATCAGGGCTTCACTCATGAAGTGTTGCTACAAAGGGCCGAGCTTCTGAGATCGTCAGCGGATCTCCTTACTGATGAGGCTCTTCGTCAAGACTATGAGACTGCTTTGTTAGGGGGGGCTTCAGGACTTGAGTTGTCTTCAAGCAGAGAAGTGGCAGGTTTGATTCTTCTTTGGGAGGCAGATGCCTCCGCAGAAGCCTTTGGCCTTGCTCGAAAGGCTTTGCAACCCCCTCAGACGCCTGCTCTTGGCAGTGGTAGAGAGGCAGATCTCACTTTGGTTGCAGCATTGTCTTGTCAAGCAGCTGCACTTCAAGAACAAGAACAAAGGCACTATCAGTCAGCAGCAGTGCTTTTGCAAGAAGGAATTCAGTTGTTGCAGAGGATGGGAAAACTCCAAGATCAGCGGGAAATACTTGAAAAGGAATTGGAATCATTGCTCCCATATCGAATTTTGGATCTTGTAAGTCGAGATCTTAGTGATCAGGCCTATCACCAAGAAGGATTGCAATTGCTTGATAATTACGTTCGGCAAAGAGGTGGACTTGAAGGGAAAAACTCTAGTAAGTCCATTGGAGGACTCGAGCAATCTGACTTTGTTTTGTTTTTTCAGCAGATTCGTAAATTCCTTACTGTTCAGGAGCAACTTGATTTATTCATTAAATGGCAGAAGAGAGGGTCGGCAGAGGCTGGTTTCCTTGGTGTGATTGCTTTGGTGGCAGCAGGCTTCTCTCAAAGGAAGCCTGAAAGAATTCAGCAAGCTCGAAAGTATTTGAGAAGTCTTGATCTACCTGAATTAGATAGATTCCCATTGCTTGGATGTATGGATCTTTTGCTTGCTGATGTAAAGCAATCTGAGGATAAATTTAGGAATAGTACTGATGAGGGGCTTGGAAACTGGTTAGAAAACTATCCAGGGGAAACATTGGAAGCTCTTTGTGATTATTGCCGAGATTGGTTGAGGCGCGATGTTCTACTTGGATATAGGGATATAGATCCCGAGCCAGTTGATCTTGAGGCTTGGTTCGCTGATCGTGATGTACAGGCATATGTAGAAAACCTTGAGAGCAAAGGTGCTCTAAGACTTGCTAAATCAAGCTTCTCTTTCTTGTCCTCTTTGTCTGGTGAAAAGGTACAAGAAGATACGACTGAACCTTTGGATGCAAATACAAATTTGCCGATACCAGGAGGAGTCCCTGATGGGGCAAATGATTATGAAGATGAAGTAAGAGATATTTCAAGATCAAACTGGCAAGAATTTTTTCAGAGCCGATTAAAAAATCCATTTCAAAGGTTTTCCTCTGAATTAAGCCCTACTTTGTTAGGTACCTGTGGGGTGCTTCTTTTGGTAGCAGTAGGAGCATCTTTAAGCCTGTTTGATTTTCCAATTAATCCTTCTAAATCAATTAGAACAAGCAAAGAAGCATTGGTAGAAGATCCAATTGTCTTGCAGCCAAAGTTGGACTCTCCAAATAAGATCTCACAGATAGGACCATTAACTGACGAAAAACCTAGTGAAGAGCAAGTTAAGGGACTTCTTAAAACATGGTTGGATGGTAAAGCGCAGGTCCTTCAAGGTGGAAATAGCAAAGAGTTACCTATCGTCGCTAGACCCTCACTAGTAAAAAGAGTTAAATTGGAGAGGTCCAAAGATCTTGCTAATAAAGAGAAGCAGATAATTCAGGCATCTATTACTTCCTTTAAATTAGTTTCTCAAACATCTAAGCGAATTGAGGTAAAAGTTGAACTTGCTTATAGCGATCAAAGAATTAAATCTTCTGGTGAAATAGTTTCTGAAACCTCCATCCCATCCTTAAAAGTTACATATGTGTTAGGTCGTGAGAAAGATTTGTGGCAATTGGTTGCTTACATAAGTGGTAATTAGGTATTTGCTTTTCAAAAAAGCAAATGTTTTTTTACTATTAATCCAATTCACTTTGACACCCTTTAATCATGTTTGATGAGCTTTCAGCCCGCTTTGAAGATGCGGTTAAGGGGCTTAGAGGGGAAAATCAAATTAGTGAAAACAATGTAGATGAAGCTCTTAAGCAGGTACGTCGTGCCTTGCTGGATGCTGATGTGAGCTTGTCTGTAGTTAAAGAGTTTGTAGAGGAAGTAAGGGTAAAAGCTATAGGAGCTGAGGTCGTTCGGGGAGTAAACCCTGGACAGAAGTTCATACAAGTTGTGCATGAACAATTAGTTGAGGTTATGGGTGGAGCCAATGCTCCCTTGGCAAATGTTAACGATGAACCCACAGTTGTTCTTATGGCAGGTTTGCAGGGAGCAGGAAAGACAACGGCTACGGCAAAACTTGGCTTACACCTTAAAGAAGAAGGTCGTAGAGCCTTAATGGTTGCTGCTGATGTATATAGACCAGCTGCAATTGAGCAATTAAATACGCTTGGGTCTCAAATTGGTGTAGAGGTTTTTAGCCTTGGTTCTGATGTGGATCCTGAGCAGATCGCTACTGCTGGCCTTGCGAAGGCTAGAGAAGAAGGGTTTGACACCTTGATCGTCGATACAGCTGGCAGGTTACAGATTGATACCCAGATGATGGATGAGATGGTTCGGATTCGCTCAGCAGTCGAACCAAATGAGGTGCTCTTAGTTGTTGATTCGATGATTGGGCAAGAAGCTGCTGATCTCACAAGAGCCTTTCACGACAAGGTAGGTATTACTGGAGCAGTGCTTACCAAGCTTGATGGAGATTCAAGAGGGGGTGCTGCACTTTCTATTAGGAAAGTTAGTGGTCAACCAATCAAGTTCATAGGTACTGGAGAGAAGGTTGAAGCTTTGCAGCCTTTTCATCCCGAGCGTATGGCAAGTCGAATCTTGGGGATGGGAGATGTATTGACGCTGGTTGAGAAAGCTCAGAAAGAGGTCGAAATTGCTGATGCAGAGCTCATGCAGAAGAAGCTGCAAGAGGCCACTTTTGATTTCTCGGACTTTCTCAAGCAGATGAGGTTGATTAAGCGAATGGGGTCTTTAGGTGGCTTGATGAAGATGATCCCTGGAATGAATAAATTGGACGATGGAATGTTGAAGAGCGGTGAAGAGCAACTCAAAAAAGTTGAGGCAATGATTGGTTCAATGACTGTTGATGAGCGCACTCAACCCGAACTATTAGCTGCCCAGCCTTCGCGTCGTCGTCGTTTGGCTATTGGAAGTGGTCACACTCCTGCTGAGGTTGACAAGGTATTGGCAGATTTTCAGAGAATGCGCGGAATGATGAAACAAATGTCTAATGGCAATATGCCAGGAATGGGAGGATTGCCAAACATGGCTTCAGGTATGGGGGGAGGTGGAGCAGCGATGCCTGGCATGGGGGGTGGCGGCAACCCTGGGCAAGTAAGAGGTGGACGTGGCAATGGCGTCACTCCTCGTCGTCATCGACCACTGAAGAAAAAGAAGGGTTTTGGAGACCTTTGACCCTTAGCAGGTTAATGTGGCAGTTCGGTGAGAATTAACTACTCACTAAATTCAAACAACTTTCATAAAGTCAAGCCAAGATGATCAAGCTCCGCCTAAAGCGGTTCGGCAAAAAACGGGAAGCGAGTTTCCGTTTGGTGGTATGCAATAGCACCTCCCGCCGAGATGGACGCCCACTTCAAGAATTAGGTTTTTATAACCCTAGGACAAAAGAAACAAGGCTGGATACAGAGGCGCTGAGGTTACGACTCAGTCAAGGAGCACAACCTACTGATGCGGTGCGCTCCCTCCTGGAAAAAGGCGGTCTTTTAGAAAAAACAGTCCGTCAAGCTGAAGTTGTAGGCAAGGCTAAGCAAGAAGCCGCTAGAAAGTTGGCAGCTAAAAAAGCAACCAAAACTAAGAAGCAAGAGGCTGAGACACCTTCAGCAGAAACACCAGACGCCTGAATAGAAATATGACCGAAGCCACCTCCGCTGGTCGCTTCGTAATTGATCTACCTGATTCCAATGCAGCCACTTCATTGTCTGGTTTGGGACAAAATACATTGCATCGTTTAGAGGCGCTTACTGGCGCATCATTAGTTGTCAGGGGCCTTCAACTTGAGATAAGTGGTCTTGCAAATCAAGTAGAAAGAGCAGCTGCTTTGGTTGAACTAATTCGTCCTTTATGGCAAACAGGTGAGGCTGTATCTCAAGTTGACTTGCAAGCTGCGATGACTTCTTTGAATACTGGTCGCAGTGCAGATCACGCTGAATTGGGTGATTTAGTGCTAGCCAAAAGTCAGAGAGGCAATCTTTTACGTCCAAGGACATTGCGTCAAAAGTCCTACGTAGAGGCAATGGAACGTCATGATTTGACGTTTGCTATAGGACCGGCAGGAACTGGTAAAACTTTTCTTGCGACAGTTCTTGCTGTTCGAATGCTAACTGAGCGCAAAATAGAGAGACTTATCCTTACCAGGCCTGCAGTAGAGGCCGGAGAAAGTCTTGGATTCCTTCCAGGTGACCTCCAACAGAAGGTAGACCCTTACTTGCGCCCACTTTATGACGCTCTTCATTCCTTGCTTGGCCCTGAGAAGACCTCAACATTGCTTGAGAAAGGGGTAATCGAAGTAGCACCTCTTGCCTATATGAGAGGGAGAACCCTTGAAGAGGCTTTTGTGATTCTCGACGAAGCTCAAAATACAACTTCTGCGCAGATGCGGATGGTGCTTACTCGTTTGGGGGAACGATCGAGAATGGTTGTAACTGGCGATGTTACTCAGGTTGACTTGCCTTCAGGTCAGCCGAGTGGTTTGTTGGAGGCCTCAGAATTGCTTAAAACTGTAGAAGGGGTATCAGTTTGCTATTTAACTTCTGCAGATGTTGTAAGACATCCCCTTGTTCAGCGAGTGGTTGATGCATATGCTCGAAGAGGAAGACGATAGGGAGATCCGCCCAGTTAATTCTGACAATTTCTTTTTTTTTCTGGCAAAGTATGTATTGAAATGATCTGGTTAGTTATGCCAGCAAGTAGTAATTTTCAACAGGCCATCCGTGAGGCTCAATCCAGTTCTCTGGTAGGTCCAAACGTAGTCAACAAGGCATTGCCTTATGTAGGGGGTGGAATGCTCCTCACTGCTGGTGGTGTTATTGGAGGCTTATCCCTTCAAGTAACAAATCCATCACTATTTCAGCCTCTATTTATAGGCGCTTTTATAGCTGAATTGATTTTGTTCTTTATGGCTTCTAGTGCGGCCAATAATGCAAATAACACTAAGGCACTCCCGTTACTTACAGCTTTTAGTCTCCTAACTGGCTTTACTCTCAGTGGAATTGTTGGCCTTGCTATTGCTACGGCTGGCATGGGTTCGATCGGAACAGCTGTTTTTGCAACAGGAATTACTTTTGTGATTGCCTCGGTTGTAGGTAGTCGCATGAGCGACAGTGTCGGTCAGGCCCTCAGTGGTGTGGTCGGTTTGGGATTAGTTGGTCTGATCATAGCCATGTTGGTTCAAATTATTGGGGGCCTTTTTGTTCCAGGCATGTTTGGAGGAAGCAGCTTTGAACTAATGATTGCAGGCTTTGGGACAGTACTTTTTGTAGGGATGTCTTTTGTCGATTTTTATACGATGCCACGAAGATATAACGATGAACAGTATTTGGCTGGTGCACTTGGGATGTATTTAACTTATATAAACCTCTTTATTTTTATATTGCGTTTGATTATTGCTCTACAAGGAGGTGGACGCAGAGATTAAAACTCAAACTATTGAGTTATCCGCAAAATTTAGTTTTAAAGGGGTCAATATGGCCCCTTCTTTTATTTCTGCGACAGCATAAATATTGGAAGTTATAGCTAATTTTTGTTCTTTGTCATAACCCCATTTTTCCAGAAAGGCAACATCTTCTCCTTCTTCCTTATTTGTGGCTTTGAGAAGTATCTCCAATCTTTTCTTAACCTTGCTTGGCTCCATTAATCGCAATAGATCTAGAGATCTTGCCGTAACACGTTCTGAACCAGCTTGCTGCTCAATATTGCCTAGTCGTTCATGATGCAGCCCCATCGCGGTGCTCATTGCCAAATTGCGAACAGTTAGATCTACAACAATTTCTCCAGCGGCTCTTAATTGCAGAACTAGGGGTTCAGGTAAGCGGTCCAGGAGAGGGCAATCACTTGCCAGGCTGATCACAAAAAAACCTCTTGCACCCTCTCTGCTAGCTAAAAGTTCAGAAACCCTGTCAGCAAGTACTTCATCGCTAAGTTCACCGCCTTCCCAAGCATTACACCAAAGTAAGGCGGCATTCATTGCTTGTTCAAATGTTGGTTCTTTTGTGTACATGGCTTTTAGGCGCTTTTGGCGCCAGGCTATGGAAATACTTCCCTCTAGAGAATGTCTTTGATAGAGCAGATCCCAAAGGATTTTCGATCAGGATTTGTGGCTTTGATTGGTAGACCCAATGTTGGCAAGTCGACATTGGTTAATCAGCTAGTTGGGGAGAAAGTTGCAATTACTTCACCAGTAGCACAGACCACTCGTAACCGACTTAGGGCAATTCTGACAACTTCTTCTGCTCAATTAGTGATGGTGGATACACCTGGCATTCATAAACCTCACCATCTACTAGGCGAAAGATTGGTGCAGAGCGCCAGGTTGGCTATTGGCGAGGTGGATATTGTGTTGCTTTTATTAGAAGCATGTTGTCCCCCTGGCAGAGGTGACTCTTTTATTATCAATTTGCTTGTCAAGCAAAAGGTACCTGTACTGGTTGCTTTGAATAAAGCTGATTTGGTTCAAGATGAGGACTATTTGGGAAGGGAAGAGGCATATAGATTGTTGGTGAAAGACTCTGGATGGCCGATCTATCGGTGTAGTGCTTCAACTGGGGAAGGTTGCGATGTCTTAATTAAAGCTTTGGAACACTCTTTACCAGTGGGGCCAAAGCTTTACCCATCTGACATGGTGTCAGATCAGCCTGAAAAAGTCCTTTTAGCAGAGTTAATTCGTGAACAAGTATTACTTCAAACACGTGAGGAGATTCCACATAGTGTGGCTGTCAAAATTGATCGGTTAGAAGAGATCTCTGCTAAGCAAAGCAAAAAAAAGAGTAAAAACTATACAGCTATCTTGGCCACCGTTCTTGTCGAACGGAAAAGTCAAAAAGGGATAGTTATTGGAAAAGGAGGGATGATGTTGAAATCAATAGGTCAACGGGCGAGGTTGCAAATGCAGGCTTTGATTGATGGCCCTGTCTATCTAGAACTTTTTGTGAAGGTAGTACCTGATTGGCGAGGTAAGCCAGCGCTTTTGGCTGAATTGGGATACGAGGTGCACTGAATGGCTCCACCTTTTCGCTTTGAAGTGGTCAGTTTGTTGCCAAAGTCTTTCGAAACGCTAGATGACCTAGGAGTTGTTGGGAGAGCTTTCTCCTCGAAAATTGCTGAGTTGCGGGTTCATAATCCTCGTGATTTCACTAGTGACCGCTATCGAAAAGTTGACGATGAACCATATGGTGGGGGTGCAGGAATGGTTCTTAAGCCAGAGCCAGTATTTGCGGCTTTTCAATCAATCCCTCTAAATGGCAGAAGGAGGGTTTTGATGATGACTCCTCAGGGGAAGCCATTGGATCAGAAGGATTTGTACCGATGGTCAATAGAGCATGATCAGCTAATAATTCTTTGCGGTCATTATGAAGGGTTTGATGAAAGGATTAGGACACTTGCAGATGAAGAAGTCTCTATAGGAGATTTTGTGCTTACTGGAGGTGAACTCCCTGCAATGGTGGTGATCAATGGTGTGGTGCGGTTGCTTCCAGGCACCGTAGGGGCTGAGGAATCTTTATTGGAAGAGAGTCATACCGACCTGCTACTTGAGCATCCCCACTACACCAGACCATCTGATTTTCAGGGAATGGAGGTCCCGCTTGTTTTGAAGAGTGGAGATCATGGTGCTATTGCGACTTGGAGAGAGAAACAGCGTCAACTAAGAACTAAGAAACAACGCCCAGACCTTTACTCTCGATGGCTTCTTAAGCAACAATCATCACAATCGAAAATTAATCAATTTCTTGGTGATTCTGTGAAGATACGAATTGGCAATGGTTATGACATCCATCAATTAGTGCCTAATAGAGCACTAATCCTTGGTGGTGTAAAGCTGGCGCATCCAGATGGCTTGGGTTTAGAAGGCCATAGCGATGCAGATGTACTTGCACATGCCATTACAGATGCTTTGTTGGGAGCCCTTGCATTAGGTGATATTGGTAAATACTTTCCGCCAGAAGATCCGAAGTGGAAAGGAGCTGATAGCTTGTTTTTACTTGAAAAAGTTGTGGCCCTGATAGAGGAAAGCGGGTGGAAGGTTGTGAATGTCGATGCAGTTATCGTTGCAGAGCGTCCAAAGTTAAAGCCTCACATAGATCTAATGAGAAACAAATTGGCTGAACGATTAGGTGTTGAGGTGGAATCAGTTGGTATTAAGGCCACAACAAATGAGAGGCTTGGTCCTGAAGGCCGTGAAGAGGGAATTAGTAGTCATGCGGTTGCTTTGTTAGCGCGATTATGAAAATCGAATTATTCTCAAGGCCTCTAAGGCGACTTTCTCAATTACTGGCCTTATTACTTGGATCGTTAATTCTTGTTTTTGCAAATTTGCAAGAGGTACATTCAGCCCCCATGCCAATTAGTCAGAGTAATACAGATCAACCAATCATCGAACACTTACGTCTTCATGTAGATGATCAAAATAGGCAAGCTTGGTTGGATGCAGAGGAAGGCAGTTGGGAGCAATGGTTGGCCAATAAAAGAGGTTTTGTTGAACGAAAGCTTTTTTGGGACCCGTTGAGGGAGGAAGGGACTGTAATGATTACATGGGCTAGTTATTCACAATGGAAAGCCATCCCAAAAGGTGAAATAGTTGCTGTGCAAGAAAGGTTTGAGCAATTAGCTCGAGAAGGAACTGGAACAGACAGTGGGAATCCCTTCCCTTTGATATTTGAAGGTGAATTATTACCTCAGTGAAAGAACCTCAATCAAGGTTGGACCTTCAGCGCAGGAATCGGTTGGGTATGGTCGAAGCCATTTGGGGTGAGCACAAGACCACTGAACAGATTTTAGAAATTCTGAAGAAAATGCAAATTGCT
Source organism: Prochlorococcus sp. AG-463-F15 (assembly GCA_003211755.1). GTDB lineage: Bacteria > Cyanobacteriota > Cyanobacteriia > PCC-6307 > Cyanobiaceae > AG-363-K07. Next base: position 34,750 of record QCRS01000002.1, read on the forward strand.
GGAGAATTAGCTTTAGTAACAAGGGTTGGACCTGATAAGGCCACAAAATTGAAAGAAGCTTTCGATTTAGTTGAAATACATTCTTTGGCTCGTTGTGTAACTTTAGGAAAGTTCTCTGAATTAAAGCCATCTCTTGGGAAGGTAGTGATCTTAAGTGGTGGTACAAGTGATCTTGCAGTAGCAAAAGAAGCTGAACTGGCTTTGAGATGTCATGGAATTCAGGTCGAACTTTTGTTGGATGTAGGAATTGCTGGTCTTCATCGTCTGTTAAATAATTTGGAGAAATTGAGAAAAGCCAAAGTCTTGATTGCTTGTGCTGGAATGGAGGGAGCTTTACCTACAGTGCTTGCTGGTTTGGTCTCTCAACCAATAGTTGGAGTCCCAATTTCTGTGGGGTATGGCGTTAGCGTTGGAGGGAAAACTGCCCTTGAAGGCATGCTTGCTAGCTGCGCACCGGGCCTGATGGTGGTCAATATTGACAATGGATACGGAGCAGCAATGGCAGCATTAAGAATCCTTGGGAGTGAATTGCTTTGAGCGGTATCTAGTAACTAAGAAGGATGGTTATTAGGTACAAGTCCTTTGTTCTCATTGGCCTTGATATCTAGTAGTTGTTCAACCCAAAGTTTCATAGGCCGAGGAAGTCGACCTTGTTCATATCTGATAAGTGCTTCAAATAGAACAGGACTATTTATCCAATGCAATGTTCTTCTGCTCATTCACTTCTTTTGATTGAACTGAAGGTGGGTTATCTAGCGTTTGAATGCAAGCCTTAAACCCAATATTTACTCCTGTTCGTTGCATTTTGTACTAAGTCTTGAGAGCTCATCTCCATGGGTTGTTGCTTCTACGTCCAGTAAACGACTTACTAGTTCTGAGAGGTCACGTTGTGCTAACTCTCCATTGTTTTCCCACTTCATAGCGCGTGGTCCTTGGCTTGATGAAGCAGACACTCTTAAAAGATCCAATTAATGCTTACGAATGTAATTGTGTTGAAGCCAAGATTTTGTTCTTATTGCACGTTTTTAGCGAAAGAAATTGTGAAGAATTTGGAATTCAGGGTTTTAGCAGAATTGATTAAAGGTGTTTCAAGTTGGGATAAGCGGTAACTAGCTCCTCAGCGCTAAGGACATCGCCACTTCCTTCAGGTTGCCATATCACTTCCAAAGCTATTAGATCTGTTGAAGTCATAGAACCAATTATCCGCAGGCTTTCCAATAGCGATTCACCGTTAATCGATTCATTCAGTGCAAATGCTTTTTTGGAAGCAACTAATATTGTCACTGCAATGTATTCATTTGTTTTAGCAGCTTCGCCAGATTGAATGCCTGATGCTTTGTCTGAGAAAAGCTGACCGGAAAAGTTGGAAGTAATTTCAGCCTTAAGTTTGCTCCTTTCGGTTAGAGAAAGTCTGTTGAAAGTTGACTCTGCTGAGTTGAAAGGTACTTGACCAGTTTCTAAATTTGCATAAGCCCATAGGTTTGGTTGCCTCATAAGAGACAGGGTGGTTTCTTGCAAAACTCTTTGCAAGCCAATGGAAGTATTTGTATCTGCTGAGGAGGCGAGCTCTCGAAGGTCTTTTTGAAGACCTTTGGCGCTTGCGAGTAGCCCAATTTGAAGTTGAACCATAGTTACAGGTCTCGTGGATGTCTCACTAAGACTTCTTTGCGAGTTCCCAGTTGAAGGGGAGCTCCCTCCTCTTATTGAGTTTGCAATTACTCCAGCTATGGACATAAGTATCAAGAATCCAAAAAGTCCACCACCACCAAATCCAAATATGGGAAGTATGAATGGAAATCCAATACCACCGCCTCTGTATCCTCTATACCCTCCTCCTCCATAGCCTCCTCTATACCCTCCTCCTCCATAGCTGCCGCCTCTAGGTACAGAAGGTGAACGAAAGCTTCCTCCTCCGATTCGACCTCCACTTGCTGCATAGCTTTGAAGTGGATATACCAGTATTAATGTCGCTGCGAGAAGAGGGATCATTAGGGCTAAGAGAAAGCGCCTAATAGAAAAATGGGAATGAGTGTTCGATGATTTGGCCAATGAATAATTGGCGATTGCGACAACTTTAGGAACCTCCGCCAACAATCGTCACAATCTCAAGGGAATCACCATCCTGAACTATTTGTTTTTCCCAATGTTCTGGGGTCAATATGGTTCCATTGAATTCCACAACGATGAGGCGAGGGTGATGTCCGAGTTGGTGGATTAAGTTTGCAAGAGATAGCAGACTTTCATTCGTTTTTATTGTTTTGTCTTCACCATTGATTGTTAGCTTCATGGGATCTTTTGGAGTAGTTCTAGACTTGCTTCAAGTGGGTCACTCGCATCCATAATTGCTCCTACAACTGCAATCCTATTGGCTCCCGCCAAGATAACTTTATCTAGGTTTGAGTTGTTAATTCCACCAATGGCAAACCATGGGAGCTCTGATACTTCTGAGGCTTCTTTAACAAAGCCAATGCCACAGGTACTCTCTTCTGGCTTGGTCTTTGTTGGGTAAATAGGACCTACTCCTAGATAATCACAACCTTCACTCTCTGCATCTTTTAGTTGCTTGAGACAATGAGTACTTCTACCAATTAACTTTTCACTTCCTAGAAGTTTGCGAGCTATATCAGTAGAAAAATCATCTTGCCCTAGGTGGACGCCATCAGCTTCTACAGCAAGAGCAAGATCCAATCTGTCATTAATAATAAAAAGCACTTCTTGTGATTTACAAATGGCAGCCAACTCTTTTGCTTGAATAAGCTTTTCACTATCAGTGCCATTCTTGCATCGGTATTGGATCATTCCTACGCCTGCTTTTATTGATTCTTCAATTGTTTTAGAAAGGTTTGCTTGAGATGAAGTTATTAGACATACTTTGCAGTTCTTAAGTTTTTGTCTGCGTTTCGTTTTTAATGTGAAATTAAGTACGCTTGATTCAAGATCATATAGACCATATCGAATACTTGATGCACTAGTTGCCAAATCTGGATCACATGAGCGAGTGAACTCTTCTAAGACCCTCAATGCTTCTTGTACGCGAGAGCAGTTCGCGGCAATGACCCTTTCTGGAGAATTCCTATTTTCTTGAGCTGGATGGCATAAGCCAATGCCTTGATCTTTGGAAGTATCCCTGGCTTGCTTATAAATATCGCGATGATGAAGGCCAAGCTGTTGCCTCCAACCTTTGAGTGTTACAACAAGTTCTTTTTGATTGAGTCCGAACCTGCACCAATCTTCAACTACTCGTAAACCTTCACGAGCTCTATCAAGATTGGCATCTATAAGCTGAGCTACATTTGAATTTGTACTTGGATCTATTGACATCCTTTTCAAGTCAGTCTTGGCAGGATCGCATGACACTAAGGTTTATGGAGAAAGGTGGTTCTGATAGCACTATGAATGTGCTGATCTGGGGAGTTGTTCTCCTTGGAGGGATAGGTGTTTTCATAGTTTGGGGTCTTGCCAATGCTTACCCAGTCAGTCCATGAATTCATTTGATTCAAAGATGCTGCAGTATTGATCTTGCTAACTTGGCATCTAATCCAATCTGTGAGCTTAGTTCTTCAAGATTTGCGAATCGTTTTTGATTTCTAAGTTTTTGAACAGGCTCGACTAATAGTTCTTTCCCAATTAAGTCAATTTCTTGATCTAATAGATGTACTTCTACAGCCGAAGGAGAACTTGGATCAACAGTAGGTTGAGGCCCCAAATTCATTATTGCTGAAAAGGGCGCTCTATTTTTATCAGCCCATGCCCAAGCGGCATAAACTCCTTGGCAAGGAAGGAATTTTCGCCCGTCAATTTGTAAATTAGCTGTAGGCCAGCCAAGTCCTCGGCCAAGGCCCCGTCCAGAAACCACATGTCCACGAAAGCTATATGCCCTACCCATAAGCTTCTTTGCTATTTGTAGATCCCCTCCCTTTAATGCTGAACGGATTCTGCTGCTGCTCATTCGACCTTCATTGTCTTCAAGTATTGGGACAATAGAAACCTCTATCCCTGAAGTTGCTGCTATCCGTTGCAAGGTAAATGCATCTCCTTCGCGATTTTTCCCAAATCGAAAGTTGGCTCCAACAGCAATTAGCTTGGCTTGCAGTATTTGTATAAGGATTTGATTGACAAACTGTTCTGGGGTTAGGGAGGCTAATGAATGATCAAAAGGTATCAATACTAATTGCTCTATTCCAATAGGTTCCAGTAGAGAAGTTTTTTCTGAAGGTAAATCTAATCTTAGTCGTGTTTCTCCATAGAGGACCTCACGTGGATGTGGCCAGAAACTCACGACAGTAGGAATGCCACTAGAGTTTTTTGTGACTATTTCAATCACTCGGCGATGGCCGGAATGAAGGCCGTCAAAACTTCCTAGTGCCAAGGCTGTGGGAAGACGTGCCTGCTTAGGAGAGCAGAGAGGTATCAAGAGGGACGTGCAAATTGTGCATTTAGGTGGCAAGTTTGAATGAGCGCCGAACTTATGCGGATGGCCGACAAACTTGACTTCCAGCTTCTTTCATTAGGGATGCGTCGCATCGGCTGGATTCGCTTTTGGATTCAAGCAGTTCTTGGAGTTGTAGTTGTAGGAGTTTTGTTATTCAACAATGTTGGAAGCAGTCTTGCACGGAACTCAGAGCGAGCATTGGGTTTAGGTCCAGGATTGTCTCTAACAACTCTTGCCTTCTTGATTTTGTTATTTGGGCTTTGGCATGGTTGGTTGATAGTGCGGGCTGGAAGAGCTCTTGATAGTGCTGCTAGACCTAGCAGGGGTGAAACAAGTCGTTTACTGAAGAGGGGTTTGATAGCAGATCTTTTGGGCTTGGTTTTTGCTTCAGTTGGATATCAAACTTTGGCAGGTGCACTTTTCGTTCAGGCATCTATGCAGGCTCCAGGAATATCTATAGGTGCTGGTATGAGATCCATGGAAAATTATCCAATAACATCCTTAGAGATGCTGTCAGTATTAAGTAATACGCAAGTTTTATTTGCACATGTAATTGGGGTGATTTTTTCTCTCTGGTTAATTCAGCGTATTTACCGAACTTCTTGATTTTTGACTTTAATCATAGGTAGATCTGAAATTTTCCCACGCCAAAAAAGATCTGGCTGAATAGGTGTTAAGGAGGGCGCAACACTGTCTATTTGAGCTACATCACTTGGCCATTCGATTGGCCCATCTCCTGCGGCTTGGAGATCTTTAACTGCTTCACCCGCTAACCAGTAGTAAGTATTTCCTCGAGGATCGGATCTTCTACTGAATTGTTCTTCGTAGTGGCGAATGGACAACCTTGTCCAGCGAAGTGGCCCCATCATTGGCGCACTACATGGAGGAATATTGAGATTTAGCAAGAGGCTTTCAGGCCATTTCTTTTTAAGGGTGCTTTCTGCAATATCCATTGCAAGCTCGCCCGCAAACTCAAAATCTCGCCATTGGAATGATGCAATACTTACCGCCATTGCAGGAATTCCTTCAAGTGTTCCCTCTAATGCTGCAGCTACCGTTCCAGAGCAAAATATGTCTGTTCCTAGATTTGGGCCATGATTTATTCCTGATAGCACTAGATCAGGCTTTTTGTCTAGAAGCTCATACAAGGCAAGTTTGATGCAGTCTGCTGGAGTCCCATTGCAGCCCCAGGCCTTTACATCCTTTGCAAATAATTCGTCTGCCCTTTCTGCTCGTATGGGTGACTGGAGGGTAAGACCATGACCAGTTGCGGAACGTTCTTGATCAGGACAAACAACAGTGACTTTGTGGCCCCTACTGGAAGCCGCTGAAGCAAGGGTCCTGATCCCCTCAGCAAAAACTCCATCGTCATTGCTAATAAGGATGCTCAGAGGATGCATTGCGAAGATCGCACTAATCAAGAACCTAATCCTGATAGGTGCCTAAAGTCTTTGTTGGATATGTTCAAACCGTGAGCTCTACTGTCTCTTTTGACCAGCTAAAAGTTGAGCTTGAGCTTTTGGAAGAAGAAGCTCAAAAAGAGATTTCAGCTGCTGCTGATTCAGATTCGCTTGAGAAGTTGAGGGTAGGTCTGCTCGGAAAAAAAGGGAGGCTTTCTCGTGTCCTTGGGAATATGGGCAAACTTCCAGCTTCTGATCGACCATTAGTCGGTCAATTTGCAAATTTACTCAAGACTCAATTACAGGAATCATTTTCGGAGCGTTTGCAGTTTTTAAAGGCGGAAGTTTTGACGGCATTAGTTGCTAGCGAAACGATTGATGTGACTTCACCGCCAATAGGCACTCCTTTAGGTAAACGACATCCTTTAATTAAAACCACTGAAGAGATTGTTGACCTTTTTTGTGGCCTTGGATATGTGGTTGCTGAGGGCCCAGAGATTGAAAATGATCATTACAACTTCACGGCATTAAATATTCCTGAGAATCATCCAGCAAGAGATATGCAGGATACTTTTTATCTGGATGGAAATTTTCTTTTACGTACTCATACCTCTCCAGTTCAGATTCGCTATCTAGAGCAGCATTCTCCTCCTGTAAGAATCGTTGCACCTGGAAGGGTTTATCGACGTGATTCGGTTGATTCGACTCATTCTCCCGTCTTTCATCAGGTTGAGGTCTTGGCTATTGATCAAGACTTGGACTTCAGTCATCTTCGAGGCACCATAATGGCTTTTTTGAAAGCTTTCTTTGGTGATTTACCTGTTCGTTTTCGCGCAAGTTATTTTCCTTTTACAGAACCTTCAGCAGAAGTTGATGTTCAGTGGCGTGGTCGTTGGCTTGAAGTAATGGGATGTGGAATGGTTGATCCTGCTGTGCTGGAGGGGCTAGGACTTGACCCTGATAGATGGGGTGGTTTTGCTGCTGGTCTTGGGGTAGAACGTTTTTGTATGGTTCGACATGAGATTGACGACATCAGGAGGCTTTATACAAGTGACTTGCGCTTCCTAGAGCAATTTTAAGCAAGGCTTCTAAGGTTTAAAAGTGGATGATTGATTTATATCGATTACGTCTAACAAAAAAAAGGAAACCTTTCATTTAAACTTAGGGAGTACTTTGTCTAATTCGATCGGTGTCCCGTGTAGGACTGATCGTGAATGATGGCAAGGAGCTTGCTTTAAATACTGCTCTTAAAATCCAGCAGAGTCTAGAAAAGGCTGGTCACAAGGTTGTCCGAGTTAGTAGCTCTGGCGGCATGGTTGGCTTTGCTAATCCTGATCAACATATGCGCATGTTGGGATACAACGCCTGTGTCCCAGAGGGTTTTGATTCTTCAATGGCTTTTGCGATTGTTCTTGGTGGAGATGGCACGGTTCTCTCCGCGGCCCGTCAGACGGCTCCATTGCAAATACCAATCCTGACTATCAATACAGGCCACATGGGGTTTTTAGCAGAAGCGTACGTATCTGATTTAGACAGCGCGCTAGAGCAGCTTCTATCAATGCAATGGATGATTGAAGAACGAACCAGTTTGGTGGTGAGTGTCATGCGCGGCGAACAGCGTCGCTGGGAGGCTCTTTGCCTAAATGAAATGGCTTTGCACCGTGAGCCACTTACGAGCATGTGTCACTTTGAAGTATCTATTGGTCGTCATGCACCTGTAGATATATCTGCTGATGGAGTAATCCTTTCGACTCCGACCGGCTCAACCGCTTATTCATTGAGTGCTGGTGGCCCAGTTATTAGTCCAGATTGTCCAGTCTTGCAATTAACGCCTATTGCGCCTCACTCACTTGCATCGCGAGCACTAGTTTTCAGTGATGAGGAGCCTGTGACAGTTTTCCCTGCCACCCCAGAAAGGTTAATGATGGTAGTTGATGGAAGTGCTGGATGCTATGTCTGGCCTGAAGACAGGGTTCTTATACGTCGTAGCGATCATCCGGTGAAATTTGTGCGATTGGCAGATCATGAGTTTTTTCAGGTTCTACGAAATAAGTTGGGCTGGGGCCTCCCTCACGTGGCTAAACCAGACCGTCAGTAAATTGAATTTATTAATTTATTTTCTTTCTAGCAAGGCTCTTGTTATTTGCTTTGGTTTAGGACTAGTTAGCTTGGCTAAACCTTTGCTTTCAAGTTCTTACTTTGCTCAGCTAAAGCAACCACAAAATTTACCATTAGAAGCCCAATGGTGTCTCCCTGTTGGAGAATGCTTACTGTTAGAAGTTGCAGATGAGATTAAAGAGAAGAAGCTTGGATTGATGTATAGAAAAACTCTTGTTAGTGGGACTGGAATGTGGTTTAAATTCGCTCCCTCAAGAATCGTGAGCTTTTGGATGTATGAAACATTTATTCCTCTTGATATGGTCTTCATTTCAAAGGGCTTAGTAATTGCTATTGAAACTAATCTGCAAGTTTGCTCTGCATCTCCATGCCCTATATATGGACCAATTCATGAAGTAGATAGTGTTGTAGAGTTGGCAGCGGGAGAGGTGGAGAGACTGAAAATAGGTCTTGGTGATCCTGTTGATATTCAATATATGAATACATTAATCACTAAATAAAATTAGCTTTAATTAAATAGACAACAATCTATAAAAATATACCCTTAACAATAAAGACGGGATTCATTGGCGCTAGTCTGGTTCCGTATGGAAGAGGTACACCCCGAGATACTTGGTGCTGGCTAACACTTAGCCTTGCACCTGATTTCTGAATGATTGTAATTAGTTCTGACACTGCTTCTAATGTCACTAGAGGGATTACTACTATTCCTCTAGCTTTAAGTCTTTTTATTATCACTTTCAATAGTTTTTTGCGATGCAATCCACCTCCCCCTAGAATTACTCTGTCTGGAGAGTAAATCTCCTCTTTCATATCCATTTCATTTAAAGCTGTTAGTGCTTCTGATTCAATAATTGTATGAGGCTCTACTAATAAGTTTTTTGCATTTTCTTCAATTAATTGACCAGAACCTAGGCGTTTTTCTATAGCAAGTAGTTGAAGCTTTGGCCTTATTCTAAGTGCTTCAAGGCCTACGCTTCCAACCCCTGCACAGATATCCCAGATGACTCCTCTTTCTGGAAGTTCAAGGTCTGCGATTAATTGAATTCTAATTTCCCGTTTTGTCATAAGGCCAGGCCGGTCATCATGTTGTAAATAGACTCCATCCTCAATTCCGAACAAAGGAAGATTTGTTGATATTGGTGCTTGAGCTTTCTTTGCAATAAGTATCACAAGGTGGAGTGGGTGCAGTTCATTCCCTAATTCATCTTCTGGCATTAGAAGTTCTATTCGTTCCTTTGGATGCCCTAATCGTTCGCATACCCAAAATTGATAACTTGCCTCTAATCCAGACGATCGAAGGTATTGCCTGACCTCTTTTGCCCCGCCTCTAGATGGATCCGTAAGTATTGCAATAGCTTTCGGCCTCTTTTGTAATTGCTTGGCTAGTGGAGAAGGATCTCTGCCATGAAGGCTTATCCAAGTTGCATCTTGCCAGGATCTACCTATGCGGGCGAATGCTAATTGAAGTGAGCTTGTAGATGGATGAAACATCAGTCGCTGGGCTGGTAATGATTCGATTAGGCACCTGCCAATACCAAACCAAAGGGGATCTCCACTCGCTAGCACAATGGTCTGACAGTTTTGATTGTTTAGCCATGCAATTAATTCTTTGGGTTTGTCACTAGCGAATAATTCAGGAAGTGGCTTCCCATGGCTTGAGTTTTGCCACCATTGAGGAATAGTTGCTAGGAGTCTTTTAGGTGCAGCTAATTTTTGTGTTGAGAGAATTAGCTCTTGCAGGAACAAAGGAATTCTTTCCAAGCCTGCTGCATTTGTCCCGATCACATGGATTGGATTAGGAATATTGTTGTTTGATTGCATTTAAAATTTTCTTGAGCGTATTGAATGGTTTTTTGCTTGAAGAGACATAATTTCTTCAGTGATCGAAAGGAATAGTGGAAAAGTCAAACAATTGCTCAGGAAAAGATTCTGACAGGCGCCATCGTCTACATGAACTTGTGATTGCTTTAATTCACCAGCAAGATGAGTTGGAACTTATCGATGCGGAAGCTCCAAACTTCTCAGGAAATAGCAGCATTTCTTCAACGGGAGAGGAACCTGCTCGTTGGCTTGAACGTAACAAGCGCATTATTCAGAAGTATCAGTCTTTGGTACGGTCAGCAATAACTTTGGATGCTCTACTGGACTCGGAGCAGAGTGAACTTGGCAGAAACTCTCAGCATTGACAAGTTAAAGAGGACTTTTTTTACTCTTTTATTGGCAATAGTATTTTTATTGTTTACTCCATCGATAGCTCAATCCAAACTTCAATTTAGTGAAGGAGAAGATGGAATCTCATTTATACGTAGCCTTGAAAGCCTGCGAGATCTTGATTATCAAACCTGGCAAGTAGTTGCTTACCCAAAGGATCTCTCGGGAGGACCTTTGGTTTTGCGAATAGTTGGCTATCCAGGGACTTTGCGTTTGGATCATCCAATTTCACTTGAGGTGCATGCAGGTCTTAAAGATTGGCGTTTGCAAGATATAACCTTGTTAAATTCCAAACTGGCCACTGATCCAAGAGAAGCAGCTGCAGAATTTGATTTATCTCCTTTGCTAAATGACTTAACTAATAATCGTCCTTTGCGCTTTACTTTGCCTGATGTATTTAATGATTTACCTATTCCACCTTATGTGGTAAGCGAGTGGCGTTCTTTGCCACAAAAGAGCATTTTGAATGACAAAGATTGATCCTTCTCTTGCCCTTTGGGCCCCTTGGATGAGGCGTGCCCTCCAGCTCGCTTCCCTAGCTGATGGGTGTACTAGCCCGAACCCATTAGTAGGTTCTGTTGTAATCGATGGAACTGGAAAATTAGTCGGCGAAGGATTTCATTCTCGTGCAGGGCAACCTCATGCAGAGCCTCAGGCTTTAGAGCAGGCTGGTAGCAAAGCGAAGGGAGGAACTCTTGTAGTAACGCTTGAACCTTGTTGTCATCAGGGACGTACTCCCCCTTGTACAGAAGCAATTTTGAGATCTGGAATATCTAGAGTAGTTGTTGCTATGCAAGACCCAGATCCTCGTGTGGCTGGAGCAGGGATTTCAAGGCTAAGAGATGCTGGAATTCAAGTCCTGACAGGATTACTTGAGAGAGAAGCGGCTTACCAAAATAGAGCTTTTATTTTTAGAGTCCTTAATGGACGACCTTGGGGCATCCTCAAATGGGCAATGAGTTTGGATGGAAGAACCGGCTTGCCTAATGGTGCAAGTAAGTGGATTAGTGGAGAAAAATCTCGTAGTTGGGTGCATGGTCTTCGTGCCAAGTGTGATGCAGTGATAATTGGAGGAGGCACACTTCGTTTTGATGATCCTTTGTTGACGTCTAGAGGAATATCTGATCCAGAGCCTTTGAGAGTCGTTCTTACAAGAAGTTTGAATTTGCCTGATAAAGCTCAGCTTTGGGATGCCAAAGAAGCTAAAACTCTTATTGCTTATGGACCTGGAGTATCAAAAGAACAACTTAAGAAATTACCCTCAGGACCAGATTACTTAGAACTTAATTCAACAAATCCATCTGACCTTTTAAAAGCTTTAGCTAAGAGGGAATGCAATTGTGTCCTTTGGGAGTGCGGGGCTGAATTGGCTAGTGCCGCTGTTCAAGATGGTTGTGTGCAGGAAATAGCAATAGTGATGGCTTCAAAATTATTGGGAGGAGATTCTGCAATGACCCCTTTGGCACATTTAGGGTTTACCTCCATGAATCAAGCCTTGCTAGCAAGTAATGGCTCTATCCAAAGACTTGGTAAAGATTGGCTTTTTGAGAACCTTATCTTGTAGCAATAATTCTTGTTTTTACTGCCTACGTTCGGTTCTTACGCCAGAAGCATTAAACGCATTAAGTCGGTTGTGCTTAATTTGGTGTCTAGTAATTTTTTTCCACTATGGCGATTCGTCAGGATGACAATCAGCCGAATCGACGCTTCGGAATAATTAATTTTTTGTTGATCGGGTTTGGATCTCTACTGCTTATTAGCAGCTTTTTGCCTAATCCTAGTTTGCAGGTACCACGTGTTCCTTACTCGCTATTCATCGATCAAGTTAATGATGGTGAAGTTAAAAGGGCTTACATAACTCAAGAGCAAATTCGTTATGAGCTCTCTTCCCCTGAAGAAGGTGCTCCATCTGTATTGGCAACAACACCAATTTTTGATATGGATTTACCTCAGAGATTGGAAAATAAGGGAGTTGAATTTGCAGCGGCACCTCCAAAGAAACCGAATATATTTACTACAGTTCTTAGCTGGGTAGTCCCTCCGCTCATATTCATACTTGTTCTTCAGTTCTTTGCGAGAAGGAGCATGGGGGGAGGAGGTGCTCAAGGTGCTTTGAGTTTTACCAAGAGCAAAGCAAAGGTATATGTTCCTGATGAAGAATCACGGGTAACCTTTGATGATGTAGCTGGAGTAGATGAGGCAAAGGATGAATTAACTGAGATTGTTGATTTTTTAAAAACTCCTGAGCGTTATACAGAAATTGGAGCACGGATACCAAAGGGTGTTCTTTTAGTAGGACCTCCAGGTACTGGTAAGACTTTGCTTTCCAAAGCGGTTGCTGGTGAAGCTGAGGTTCCTTTCTTTATTATCTCAGGATCAGAATTTGTTGAGTTGTTTGTTGGTGCGGGTGCTGCTCGAGTTAGAGATCTATTTGAACAGGCGAAAAAAAAGGCGCCTTGCATAATTTTTATTGATGAACTTGATGCAATTGGTAAGAGCAGATCTGGCTCAATGGGAGTTGTTGGGGGAAATGATGAGCGAGAACAAACCCTTAATCAGTTGTTAACTGAGATGGATGGCTTTGCTTCTGCCGATAAGCCAGTAATTGTTTTAGCCGCAACAAACCAGCCAGAAGTTCTTGATGCTGCACTATTGCGACCAGGTCGTTTTGATAGGCAGGTTTTGGTTGATAGACCTGATCTATCTGGTCGTAAAACTATCTTGGAGATTTATGTGAAAAAGGTCAAACTTGCTGGAGAAGTAGATTTAGATCGAATTGCTCAAGCAACTAGTGGCTTCGCAGGTGCAGACTTGGCAAATATGGTCAACGAAGCGGCTTTGTTAGCAGCTCGTGGTAAGAGAAAAAAAGTTGAACAGAAAGACCTAAATGAAGCTATTGAAAGAGTAGTGGCTGGGCTTGAGAAGAAGAGTCGAGTGCTACAAGAAGATGAGAAAAAAGTTGTTGCCTATCATGAGGTTGGCCACGCCATTGTTGGTCATTTGATGCCTGGTGGAAGCAAGGTTGCAAAAATTTCCATAGTTCCAAGAGGTATGAGTGCACTTGGCTATACTTTGCAGCTCCCTACTGAGGAGAGATTCTTAAATTCGAAGGAAGATTTACAAGGACAGATAGCCACTTTGCTTGGAGGAAGGTCAGCTGAAGAAATAGTTTTTGGCAAAATCACAACTGGAGCTTCTAATGATTTGCAGAGAGCTACAGATTTAGCAGAACAGATGGTTGGTACCTATGGAATGAGTGAGATTTTGGGGCCTCTTGCTTATGACAAGCAAGGTGGGGGTGCTTTCTTAGGTGGAAACAATAATCCGCGAAGAGTTGTCAGTGATGCAACTGCCCAAGCTATAGATAAGGAAGTAAGAAGTCTTGTGGACTTGGCACATGAAAATGCTTTGATGATTCTTAGACATAACTTACCTTTATTGGAAAATATCTCTCAGCAGATTCTTGAGAAAGAAGTGATTGAAGGAGATCAGCTTAAGGAGATGCTTGATAAAAGTTCTATGCCTAAAGAAATCATTTCGGTATAAAACACTTGACTAAATAGTAATTTTCTCCGATAACAATTATTTAAAGCTTTCTAAATGGCTGCAATTCCCCATGGTGTGGCTGCCGTTCTCTCCCCCTTGAAAGGAAGGGACTTCCTTTCAAGTTCTGATTTCACATCTCAACAGACCATCGCTTTACTTGAGTTGGCAACTCAACTCAAAAAAGGTGAGCGGCGTATTGATCTGGGTAATAGGGTATTGGGTTTGATTTTTACCAAAGCCTCTACACGAACCCGTGTGAGCTTTCAAGTAGCGATTGCAAGGTTAGGAGGGCAAACAGTTGACTTAAACCCCACAGTCACTCAATTAGGCCGTGGAGAACCTTTAGAAGACACCGCAAGAGTATTAAGTCGTTTTTGTGACTCTCTAGCTGTCAGAACTTTTGATCAAGAGGAGTTAGTTAACTATGCAAAATGGGCCTCTATTCCAGTTATTAATGCCCTGACAGATTTAGAACATCCATGTCAGGCACTTGCTGATTTTCTGACTTTGCAGGAAGCTTTAGGAACCTTGGAAGGACATACTCTTGCTTATGTAGGGGATGGGAATAATGTTGCTCATTCTTTGATGATTTGTGGTGCACTTTTAGGAGTTAATGTTCGTATTGGCTCTCCAGTTGGTTTTGAGCCATTGCCAGAAGTTGTTGCTAAAGCAAGGGAGCTTTCTGTAGCTGGAGCCAAGATTGAGTTGAGCAATGATCCATACGAGACAGTTCGTGGGGCAAATGCGGTTTATACCGATGTATGGGCTTCTATGGGGCAGGAAGAAGAGCAGGATGTGAGGCAAGAATCTTTCAAGCATTTTTGTCTCGACAAGAAATTGTTTACGGAAGCAAGTCCAAATGCCATAGTTCTCCATTGCTTGCCTGCGCATAGAGGAGAGGAAATTAGTGCTGAAGTTATGGAAAGTGCATCTAGTCGGATTTTTGAGCAAGCTGAAAACCGATTACATGTTCAACAGGCTCTTCTTGCTGCATTGCTTGGAGGCTTGTGAAACTTGCCAGACGCTCTGATGGTAGGTACAAATGTATTGTTAGACGCATGGATTGCTGTGGCTTCCTCTCCTGATAATTCGCTTACTTCTGCTCAGCAAGAACTTTATGACTGGCTGGCTGATTACATAAGAGTCAATCATCACAGCCCATCAATTAGGCAAATGATGAAGGCTATGGGTCTTCGTTCACCAGCTCCAATTCAAAGTCGTTTACGCCATCTGCAGGAAAAAGGTTGGATTGCTTGGCAAGAGGGTCAAGCAAGAACTCTGCAGCTTCTTAAGGATGCCTTTTCAGGGATCCCTGTTCTTGGAGCAGTCGCAGCAGGTGGTTTAGTAGAAACTTTTGATGATGTTCAAGAAGAGCTTGATTTTTCATCTGTTCTTCAAACAAGAGGTTTGTTTGCTTTGACAGTCAATGGAGACTCAATGATTGATTCTTATATAGCTGATGGAGACACGGTTTTGATGGAACCAATTCAGGACTCTGCTTCCCTAAGGAATGGCATGATTGTTAGTGCAATGGTTCCTGGCTCTGGGACAACCTTGAAGCATTTTTTTCGGAAAGGCTCTCTAATTCGACTAGAGGCCGCAAACCCTGCTTATGATCCGATTGAGCTAGAGGCTGATCAGGTGCAAGTACAAGGAAAGCTTTTAGCTGTTTGGCGTCAGGCTTAATTAATTTAGAAAAATTCTAAGGAAAACCTTATTAACCCTTGGTGTTTGTTGGTTGATTATACCTCCTGAAAGTTATTCAACGATGCTTCGTTGATTGGTAATTTGCTTCTTCTTTAGATGGTGATAGCTAGACATTTATCTCAACTTTCATCATCTTTAGTCTTTCAGTTGTGTTCTTCCATATGACCCTGTCTGTCTGCAAATGCTGTAGTAATCTTGGTTTGGTTTCTAATTCCTAGTAATAGGAGGGGGAAACGGACTGACAGGTTTTCTTTCTTCCAAGTTTCTCTTGGGATCTTTAGTAACCTGAGTATTTCGAGTTCTATTTATTCCTCGACTGCAGAGAAGCTATCCCTCGATGTTCTCGAGTTTGGATAGTTTTGAGCATATCTTTGCCATCTCTCTGTAGAAGCCATGCTGCAAATAGCAACCTATGGCATGGATTGCTATTTGCAGCCATTAACAAGCGGTTTAAGTGAGCTATTGAATTTTCTAATTCCTTTAAGATAGTTACTTTGACTGCACAAAAACACAAATGGGGCCATAGCTCAGCTGGTAGAGCACCTGCATGGCATGCAGGGGGTCAGCGGTTCGAGTCCGCTTGGCTCCATTCTTGAAAACAATTTATAAAGACTGACACGGTCTTCGCTGGCTCCAGATGTTTTTGAAATAATGAAAAGGATGATGTTTACAACTTCTAATAAGTTATAAGCAGCCAATCTTAAAGTCATCAAAGGAATGCTAGTTTATGTTTATATATTTCTAATTACTATACAAGACTTGCTAGTATTTTTGTAGAATAAATGATCTGCGAATATGGATTAAAATTATTAAATAATTAGCAACTTAACTATTTAATTTCATTTAATTTATATTATTCAATAGTTTATATAATGTGAAATAGTTTATCAAACTCTGAGCTGGCTTGTTTGCAAATCCCATCGTATCTCCGACACTTGCAATTACATTTCTATTCACTTTTATGATATCCCCATCTGATAACTGAGGGTTATTAGCACCAGGTGAACTGTCAGTTAGATTCATTCCTATTCTATTGTTTTTGATAGTGCCATTACTTCCTATTGTTACCAATACAGTGTTTTTACTATTTGCTCTAGTTGGCACTAACCCACCAGCAGCTAAAACGGCTTGATTTAATGTCACTCCTGAAGGTAAAGTTATAAGACCAGGCTTATAAACTTCACCAATTACTATGACACTAATAGTATTAGGAGATAGATTAGTCATAATTGACTTATTATTTAGGGAGGAACCTTTTTCAGCAGCTTTTATATGTATTACGTCTCCATCAAATAAGTATGGGTTTTGATTTTGGTTGCCCTCAAGAATTAAATCCAGCAAGTTTAGATTTGTTTTCTTGAATTTAATTCCTTCCAGATTCTCTGGCAGCCTTCTTCTTAGAACTATATTTGACATATCAGAATTCTTTGTTATCCCGCCGGCTCTCTGTATCGCCGAAACAACAGTAGGTAATCCAATGTAATCGTTTAAATTATTTACGTTAGTGGCATTTCTTTTTGACATGTCAAAACTATAAGTCCCTGGTATCTTTACCTCTCCAATCAAAGAAACGAGTACAGGCCTTGGTTTAAATAAGGATAATTGTACCTGAGGAGCGATCAGTTCTTTTGAAAATATTTTAGTTAATTGTTCTTTTGCTTGATCTAAAGTTAAGCCATTAACATCAACACCTTCATTGAATGGCACGGAGATCTTCCCATCATTTAAAACAACAAAATCACCAGAATACTCTTCAACATCCATCACAATCAAGTTTAATATATCTCCTGGCCCAATAATATAATAATCATCATTAATAGGGGGCATTTCTTTGCTATTAATTGTTGGCTCTAATTTATTATTAACTTCCTCAGAAGATATGGCTGGTGAAGAGACATTTAAAAATGTAGGGATCAATAACAGAAATAGTACCCCATTCTTCTTAAAAGATTGAAAAGGATTCAATTCCCCAGGTCTCTCTTTTTTCATAAAACACTCTGGCTTTTGAAAGGCAAGAACGTATAATCCCCACAAGGATACCTTAAAGAGTTCTTATCTTTCCAAAACTTAATCGCCTTAAGGCCTCTTAGATGAATAGTCAACAAGAAAACTCCAATATGAATAGGGAAGATTCAAGTAAAATCCTTCCTGAGAGCGCAGAAAGCTTTAAAGAAGATGAAATTGACTTCAAAGCTCTCTTAAGAGCTTTACTAAGAAGAAAAAAGCTTGTTCTAGTTACAGCCGCAACAATATTTACATTAAATGTTTTTTATATTGGCTATAAGCGTATTTTTCGACCAGTTTATGAAGGATCTTTCACAATACTGATTTCTGATCCATTAACTAGTAGATCAGGCGGCCTTTCTGATGGGACCCCTGATAGAAGCTTAATATTTAAAGCATTTGCAAGTAATACTACAGATAATGATATCCCGACCCTAATAGAGCTTCTGAAAAGTCCATTAGTCTTAGACCCTATTGCTAAAGATTTCGATATTTCACCGATTGCTCTTAGTAAAAGGATTTTTGTAAGAACAGGTGGAACAGGTACTAGGACAAGGGAAGCAAAGGGAGTTCTTAAAGTTCGGCTTAGGACTACAGATGTAGATAGAGGTAATAAGTTAATAAAGAAATTGAGTAATTCTTATTTGCAAATTGCTATTACTCTACGCCAGAGAAAATTATCAGAAGGCCTTAATTTTCTTGAAAATCAAAAACCTGCTTTAGAGAAGAGAACAGAGGAAATACAAGTTAAATTAGCAAATTTTCGACGTGAAAATTCACTTTTAGAGCCATCACTTGAGGGAACTGCACTAAAAGAACAGGAGCTTGGGGTAAATAAAATGATATTCATGCTTGACTCTGTGGAGAAAAGGCTCTTAAAGGTCAGAGAACAAGTTAATTCAGGAACATTAAGCGCAATTGGTTTTAAAAATGCTATAAATGCTGGCGAATCTTCAAGTAATGGTAATTTTACTTATAGAGGGGACAATGGACTAGCCTTTGTTGATTCCGATCAAAGCCTTCTTCAGCAATTAATAGAAATTGAAGATAAGCTTGCAAATGCTCGCTCTAAATATAAAGAATCATCCTCAATGGTTCAAGGGCTGGAAGCTCGTTTAACAGAACTTAAACCATTGCTAAAAGACAATCAACTGAAAGCAATAGATACTGCATTATTGTTAAATCAAGGCAGGATCCAGCAAGCTAAAGATCAGCAAAAAACACTCAAAGCCCTCTTCTCCAAACAACCTGAACTCATTAAAGAATATAATAAACTTAATGCAAAATTAGAAGTAGCCTTTTCAAACCTTAAGGCTTTAGTTGATGCACGTGAGCAGTTTCAATTAGAGATAGCCCAAAAGAGCGTTCCTTGGAGATTGTTGTCAGAACCTGTGATTTCTCCTGAGATAGTAAAACCTTCAATAACTATAGGAGTTCCAGTCGCATTCATTGTCGCATTAGTAGCTGGTTCAATTGCTGGGCTAGTAAGAGATAGATTTGATCATGTTTTTCATGATCCAGAAGATCTAAAAGAAGAACTTGGCCTCCCGATTTTGGGTACCATCCCTTACTTAGAGTCATTTGAAAATGTACGAGAAGAGAAGAGATTTTTACTTGATGAGTTTGATACATTTATGTCTAGTCCATCTAAAGGTGTTGACAGCAAAAAAGATCCTCAATACACGAGATTCCTTTTTCAAGAAGAACTCAGGAATTTATATACATCCTTGCGCTTTTTAAAGGCTGATAGTCAGTTAAGAACAGTCGTTATCACAAGTTCTATTCCAGCTGAGGGGAAATCATTAATAACTATTCTATTTGCAAAAACACTCTCTGAGTTAGGGCAGAGAATTTTATTGATTGATGGTGATATGAGAAAGCCAACTTTGCATTATCGTTTAGGCCTGAATAATTTAAAAGGGCTGTCCAATTTGTTAACTGAAGAAGATGTAACGTGGAAAGATGTGATAATTGACGTGCCAGATTATACAAACTGGAAAGTAATAACTGCTGGCATAACTCCTCCAGACTCTATTCGTTTACTAACCTCACCTAAATTGACTAATATTAATAAACAATTGATTGATTCTGATGAGTTTGATTTGATCATTTATGACTCACCTCCAGCACTTGGCTTGTCAGATGCAGAACTACTGTCTGAGCATACTGATGGCCTTATTCTTATAACTGCTCTTGGCAAAGTGGATAGGAAATTACCAGCAAAAGTTGTGAATAATGTAATTGAAAATAAAAATACAACAATCCTCGGAGTTGTAACTAATGCGATAAAAGAAAATTCTATGAAACAGGGAGCAAGCAGCAACTATTCCAATTTATATGAGTACTACACTAAAGATGAAAGAGATCAGAATGAAACTGAAGTGATCAAAATTGATTCTAAAAGCAGTATCATTGATAAATATGATTATCTTAAAACTATGCTTAAAGGTCAAATTGATAAGTTCTTCAATTGGGTAGACAACTAATGGAAAAAGGTCGTTACTTTAAACTTGACTGGGTGTTAATAGATGAAATTGCTATTGGGAGAGCACCTAAGAAAACAAAGCATCTTCAGGTACTGAAAGAGGAAGGTATTAAATCAGTTTTTAGTCTTTGTAATGAAGAAGAATTCAAAATGATGGATGAAGGCTTAGAGCTTTTTCATCACGCAAGATATCCACTTCCTGATCATCGCTCAGCACGGTTGCCAACACCAGAAGAAATAATAAATGCAATTAAAATTGTAGAAGATCTGATTAAGGATGGTCCAGTTTTTATCCATTGTATTGCTGCAATGGAGAGATCTCCATTGGTTTGCTTGGCTTGGCTTGTAAATAAGAAGCAGCTTAATCCAACTGCAGCACTTGATTATTTAATGCAAGTACATCCAGGAACAAACCCTCTCCCAGGCCAATTAAATCTATTAAATCATCCTTTGATTAAATTAGACTCCTAGGATGAACTTAAAAGAGTTTAAGGGGTTCCAAGAACTTTATCCCTTGTGGGAAAATTTAAGCTCTAAAAGGAAAAAACAATTAATTCTTTTTCAATTACTTAA
>QCRS01000003.1 GCA_003211755.1 Prochlorococcus sp. AG-463-F15
CTAGAAACACACTTGTTGAGTATTAATCCTTAGTAAAGGCAATAATTTCACGTGTTTCGACGCAAAACAGATAAAAAAGTAGGCACATGTTTCGAATTTCACAAACAAACAGCACCAATACTTTTTTCGCTCTTAAATAGAATTACTGCCTAATGGTGAAGGAAGCTTAATGACAACAACTTTGGCTCGTCCAGCTGACGGAGAAGGAAGTGTTCAAGTACAACAAGATCCTTCTGCTCAAATTCAAGAAGGTGCTCTAGTTATCGCTGTGTACGGAAAAGGAGGTATTGGAAAATCAACAACATCTTCAAACCTATCTGCAGCATTCTCCAAAATCGGCAAGAAGGTCCTTCAGATTGGATGTGACCCTAAGCATGACAGCACCTTCACCCTCACCCACAAGATGGTGCCAACTGTCATTGATATCCTTGAAGAAGTTGACTTTCACAGTGAAGAGTTAAGGCCTGAAGACTTCATGTTCCAAGGATTCAATGGAGTCCAATGTGTAGAGAGCGGTGGTCCTCCTGCAGGAACAGGATGCGGCGGTTATGTAACTGGTCAAACAGTAAAACTTCTAAAAGAGCATCATCTACTTGAAGACACTGATGTGGTTATTTTCGACGTTCTTGGGGATGTGGTTTGTGGTGGTTTTGCAGCTCCATTGCAACATGCCAATTACTGCTTGATTGTGACGGCAAATGACTTCGATTCCATCTTCGCAATGAACCGAATCGTCGCGGCAATTCAGGCCAAAGCAAAGAACTACAAAGTTCGCCTAGGCGGGGTTATTGCAAACCGTTCTGCTGACACAGATCAAATTGACAAGTTCAACGAAAAAACTGGTTTGAAAACAATGGCTCACTTTCGTGATGTAGATGCTATTCGCCGATCTCGTCTCAAGAAATGCACCATTTTTGAAATGGAGCCAACTGAAGATGTTCTAGCTGTGCAAAACGAGTATCTATCCCTGGCAAAGAAACTCTCTAGTAGTGTTGAGCCACTTCAAGCTGAGTCTTTAAAAGACAGAGAAATCTTCGATCTTCTTGGCTTTGACTAATTAATTGAATATTGGATTCAAAGGGGTTCTTTTTAATTCAATCCAACTATCTGCATCGTCAACTCCCAAACCCGCCGGGAGGTTTTTGGGTCAGTTACTCTATCTGAAAGCTCCTGGGAGAATTGCTGCTTATTCTTCCTTTGACGATTACCCCAACTCCAATGGACCCCCGACAACCCATACTCGGGATCATCAACAACCATAGCCACTCTTTCCCCAGCAAGTTTCTGACTTACGAAGCCTCCTGTGATTAATTTCTGAAACCAAGGAAAAAGTATTTGAAATATCTTTGGAGTATTTCGAAAAAGTCTTGTATTTGCTACACACCCTGGATATAGAGAACTAAAAATAATTGAAGAATCTTTATAGCGCCGGCTTAACTCCTGTGTAGTAATCATATTGCAAAGTTTGCTGTCTTTATAAGCTTTCCCAGGCTTGAATCTTTTTCCATTAGCCATACAAATTGGATCTCTAAAGCCTTGCTCTAGCCCAGAAAGATCTCCCAAATCAGCAGGAGCCGGAATCGGTATCTTGCCTCCAAGTTCCTTGTAATTCGCAGTCACAGTGCCGAGCATTACCATTCTTGAAGGTTCTACCCCCCATGAGCGACCAAGCCAAACTGGCCTCGTGGAAATACTTAATTTTTCTAAAAGAAGCTGAATCAATAAAAAGTGTCCAAAATGATTTGTGGCCATAGAAATCTCATAGCCCTGAGCAGAACGTTGAGGTTTCGAAAGCCTAGGCAAATAAACAGCTGCATTGCAAACCAATGCATCCAAAGGTCCATCAAGAACCTCAGAAAGATTTCTTACTCCATCTTTAACACTCTCCAAATCACCTAGATCCATAAGCAGATGGCTTAGTTGGCGTGACCTTCCAGAAGGCAATCCAAGCTTTACTGCAGCAGCTTCAGCTCGAAGTGGATTCCTATTGGCAGTTATCACTCGCCAGCCTCTATCAACAAGCGCCTTGGTTGCATACAAACCTACTCCAGAAGTTGTTCCTGTAATCAGTACCGTGCCTGGAGCAGCCTTGGAAGAAGCCATTTTAGAGTGTTAACCAGTGATTTTTAAATCACCAAAAGAGACATTCAGATTAACGTCTTATTTAAAAAGGAATTCAACGCCAAATGACTCTGATGCGATTAGGTGCAATCCACTGGTCATTTTCATCCATTAACCGCCTTTCTCCACCGATAGTAAAAAAACGATCAAAACGCTCCTGAAGTCTATTTAGTTTAATTGACTCCACATGTAGAACTGAAGATAGCTCTGTATAGCTTCCTACTCTCTGATGAGATGAAATTCCCAACTTAACTAGGCTCGTTGTTCCTATCAATAAAAGCCCAAATTTCATAGCAAGAGCTATGAGACTATAAACAAGCTCACGCCTCTGCTCTTGCAACTGCAAAGCCGATGCAAGTGATGCCGCATCAACTCTCTGATTTTTTGGAGAGACAGGTTTAATGTTCCGTTTTTCGGGTCGTCTTCGACTCCGATTTTTTGGCCTGGTCTCAACCAGGAGAGGTATCAAGGATATTTAACGGTTACCCGCTTGTATCGCAAAGATACCTTCCTGCCAAGTCCTGCATGCTTTTATCAAGCCTTTGCAAGAGTTATCCCAAGACGAAGAGCTAGCAATCCAGAATGAATAACAACTACTAAACAAAGACCTGCGAGATCAAGAATTGGAGTGAGCTCCATAAGGCAAGTTTCAATTACTCATATATTTTTAACTAAAAGGGGGCTAATGACCAGCATTTGACAAAGGCTGTCACACCCGATCAAAGAAACCACAAGTATAGAAGTGAAATTATTATAAATTGAACATAATATCTTCAGCAATTAAGTGAGTTTATAAGTTAAGAATAACAAATTAAAACCGGAGTTTATATTGACAAAAACCTGATCACAAAGCTTCATAAGGTTCCAACAATGAACATTGACAAAAGGATCAGCAAAGGTTCCACTGAATGTTAGATTAAATAACTTAATGAAAAGTACATTTTTATTAACTGACACTCAAGATTACTAATCAAGGATTAAAAATAAATTATGATCACGAAGAAATAATTTAATTTTCAAAGCTTAGGAAACAATCTATTTGCTAAAAAAACATCACTAGAGAAATGTTTAAGCTCAAAGTTTCTTCAGAGTCTAATAACCAGCGAGGGAAATTATTCCCAATGATGAATATTTCCGGAGAGCAACAAATGGCAGCAGATGTAATGCTCTTAGAAAAGGCTATTTCAGATACAGATGTTTCGATAGCACTACGTTTTTATAATTGGCAAGGTTTTTGGATATCTATTGGAAAAAATCAAAATTATCTTCCTATTGAATGGAGAGAACTTGTAAGAAAAAAGAAAGTTCAAATAGTTAGGAGGCCTACTGGAGGCAGTTCTGTACTTCATGGAGGAGGTCTTACTTATGCACTGATTTGGCTATCCCCCCCACGTAAAAGGCATGAAGCGTATTACCTTGCCAGCCAATGGTTAATTAAAGCATTCAATGACTTAGGCCTTCCACTAAATTTTGGGAAGCAACTAATCAATCCTTCCGAAAGAAATTGTTTTGCTACATCAACTGCTGCTGATCTAATTGACCCTCAAGGGAATAAACGTATAGGTAGTGCACAGTTATGGAAGCGAGGTCATGTCCTCCAACATGGTGAAATACTTTTAGACCCGCCACCAGAACTCTGGATGGAGGTATTCAAAACAAAAGCACCAAAACCTGCCCCAAGCTATATCCCTCGAAAAGGCCTAGACAAAATACTTCATGCCGCTTGTTGCTCTCATTGGTCGAATATCGATTGGGAACTTGCAGAGCTCACAAAAGAAGAGTTAACTCAAATCTCAAAAAATGCAGAGACATATTCGCTAATAAATAATTAATCTCTTTTATTAATTAATCCGGCCGAAAGCATTGCTTCGACAGCTTCAGGAAGAGCCAATCCAAGCGGGTAATTATTTTGATTACGCGCCATATCTAAGAAATTTTTAGGAATCTTCAATCCAATATGTTTTAAGACAGCTTCCCCCACATCTACTCGGTCCAAAGTACCGGAAGGCAGACCAGCCAGATTAAAAACAAGAAGTCTGCCTTCGTGTGATTTCTCCAATGCTATTACCGCCTGCCAAAGAAAAGCTCTTTCTCCGATAGAAGGAAGCTCATTTAAAGGTTTGGTGTAATCAGCCAAAGAATGTTGATTCCAATATTGCACAGGCAAATCCTTTAGTGCCTGATCATTCACATATCCCACCCAACGACCTGAGCGACAAACTAAAACCCATTCAGGAAGGGAATTAGCATCACTCGAAGCAAGGCTTAAATTGCTAAGTCTGCTTAAAGGCTGACCTTCTTCTAAAACACGGAATCTACGCTTACTTGCAAAGCTGACATCTAGCTCACATAAAGCTTTCTGCAAAGTCAAAAGCTGATTCTGTGAACGCGAGGCAGCGAATCCAAACCAACCAAGAATCACTAACCAGAGACCGCCAAAACCACCACCCTTAAAACAAAGCCAACTTCCAAGGATTATTGCGAAAAGAGATAATGCATTTCCAGTTGCGGTAGCCACTTGTAAACCTTTGCGCTGGCTTCCTGTTAAATGCCAAACAAGAGCCTTTAAAATCACTCCTCCGTCCAGAGGTAATCCTGGTAATAAATTAAATAATCCCAAAACAAGGTTTAGAGAACCTAATTGTCCAAAAAGGTTCGCAAGTAATGGGTTCAACTCATTAGCGGATTGAACAGATCTGAGAAAAACTATTGCCAGTAAAAAACTCACCAAAGGTCCAGCTATCGCAACACGCAAAGACCCCATTGCCGTAGAGCATTCTCTATCGACTCTGGCGACTCCACCCAAAATGAATAGAGTGATACTTCTTACCTTCACTCCTTCATGTAAGGCCATAAATGAATGACCAAGTTCATGCAATAAAACAGAAACAAATAAAAGCAAGGAAGTTATCAGGCCTAGACCCCAACTAAACCAAAATGGCAACGGGGTTTCTGCAACATTTGAGATCTGTCCTTGTGCTGTCCAAGCAAAAAGAATCAGAATGACAAACCAACTTGGATGAATCCTCAAAGGGATTCCTTTAATCCGCAGTAATTCCCAGTCTTCCAAACTTTTACCTCCAATTAACCTGGAAAATGTCCAATAGTTAGCCAATCCTAGAAAGGACCCAATCTAATGACCTTCAAAATAGGGTCTCCAACATCAACCGCAGTTAAAATCTGCGGAATCACAGAAGTTATTCAGGCAAAAGCAATCGCATCATTTGGTGTAGATGCAATTGGAGTCATTGGCGTAGAAGGATCACCACGTTTTGTAGAAGAGAATCAAAGAAGGAAGCTATTTACTCAGCTTCAAAATTGTTCTCCAAAACTCGAACGTGTCTGGGTCATCGCAGATATGAATGATTCTCAAATTGAGAGTGCTCTCAAAGGAGATGGCACGCCTTCTATTATCCAATTGCATGGAAGTGAATCCCAAAAACGCTGCCAAGAACTTCGCAACATTTATCCAAGCATTCAATGGTGGAAAGCAATTCGCATCAGCAGTCCTGAGGATCTATTAGAGGCTCATACCTTTGAAGACTATGCCGACGCACTACTTCTAGATGCATGGAGTCCGAATGAACTTGGAGGAACAGGGAATAGGCTTCCTCTTAAATGGCTTCACAAGGCAAAATTTGCATTGCCCTGGTGGCTTGCAGGTGGCATAAGCTCGGAATGGATACCAGAAATCTTCAGCCAAGTTTCACCTTTTGGGATAGATGCATCAAGTAGACTAGAAACCCATCCAGGCAAAAAGGATCTTGTAAAAGTACATAATCTAGTAACGGCAGTCCAACAGATAATTAGATAAAAATTTTAAAGCATATGTTTTTATAGCTATCAACTAATTGTCTAAGAGGTAATTATGCAATATTTATCTGAATGATTATCTTGACAAGGCAGTTTCTTGCTGACGAACTAGCTCAAAAAACTCCTGCTTCAAGCTAGAGTCATGTCTAAAATCGCCTCTTACTACTGAATTAACCATACTACAATGAGATTCTTTTACTCCACGCAATTTCATACAATAATGGTCAGCCTTAATAATGATTCCTAAACCTTGAGGTTCACAAAGGCGCTCTATTTCATCAGCAAGAATCATTACCGCTTCTTCTTGTATATGTGGTCGCGAGAAAACCCAATCAGCAACTCTGGCAAATTTTGATAATCCAATAACACGTGAACCAGGCTTTATACCTATCCAACAATATCCCATAATTGGTACAAAGTGATGAGAGCAAGCTGAACGAACAGTTATAGGGCCAACTGTATAGATTTCATCTAGTTTCTTAACATTAGGGAAGCTGGTAACTTTTGGCTGGTGATGATATCTTCCTTTAAAGACTTCATGAACATACATGCGAGCAACTCTAGTTGCTGTTTCTTCAGTGTTGTGGTCATTATCAATATCAATTACAAGACTTTTAAGTAAATCACTAAAACGACTCGCCACTTCTACTTCTAGCTCCTGAAGCTCCCCTGGCTCTATGTAATCAGCGACATTATCATTGGCAAAGTATGAGATTTTATTGTCAATCAATCGAGAACGAATCCTCTCAGAAACTAACTGTTTAGAAGCTTTTTCATCACTAGCTTTCATAACACCAGTTCCTTGGGTTAAGTTATCAGCTGATGAAGGGATAATAGAAGTCATAGAAGCTGGTTAGAAAGCACCAGTAGCTGGCATAAGTGTTAGGTCTTCGATTACCTGTGTAGACGGTTGCTCCGCAAGATGAAGAAGTGCAGACGCAGCGTGTTCAACAGGGAGCATTGAATTCCTATCAAAATCGCTTTGGACGGTTTCTGCATCCCAAAGACTGGTATTAACAGAACCAAGGGTTAGCGTACACGCGCGTATTCCATTCATTCGCTCCTCCTCTGCAAGGCATTTGGTAAAACTAGCTAAAGCAGCCTTAGTAGTGCAATACGCGCCCCATTGAGGGAAAGCATTTCTAGCTGCATGACTACTTACATTCACAATCAAGCCACCATTCACTCTCATTTTTGGAACTGTCGCTGCACAGACCTGAAAAACACTAGTGAGATTCATCTGCACAACCCATTGCCAGCTTTTTAAAGGCATTGACAATAGCTCTCCAGTCCATGCCACTCCAGCATTATTAATTAGGACTGATGGAGTATCACCCTGACTCAATAATTCATCAATACCAGATGTTATTGAAGAAGGGTCCGAGAGATCCATTGACTTGTAGCAAATGGTTCTCCCTTCCTTGCAGAGATCTTCAGATAAGGACTTAAGAGCCTTTTCGTTGCGAGCAACTAAAAGTAGGTCCCAGCCAGCATCAGAGAACAACTTAGCGGATGCTTTGCCAATACCTCTTGAAGCTCCTGTGATAAGAACTGTCGACAATGAATGACTTTATCAATACAAAAGACTTTAGGTACTCAAACCTTTCTCTGTAGTGCTCTGCTCTAAAACTCTTCCCATTGATCTAAATTTTCGATAACGCGCTTCACGGAGTTGTTCGATTGACAACTTCATGAGCTCATTAAGATGTTTTTCTAGAGCTTGCTTGAGAACTTCTCCTGCCTGAAGAGGGGCCCAATTATTTCCTCCAGCGGGCTCTTTCAATACTTCATCGACCACTCCAAGACTTAATAGGTCAGGACCAGTGATTTTCAAGGCAGAAGCCGCCTCAGGAGCCTTGGCTGCATCTCTCCAAAGGATAGAAGCACAAGCTTCGGGGCTCGCAACGGTATAAACACTATGTTCAAACATCAACAACCTATCCGCCACACCTATCCCCAAAGCACCACCAGAGCCACCTTCTCCAATAACAGTGGCAACTATAGGGACACGCAAACGAAACATTTCCCTGAGGTTTACAGCTATTGCCTCTCCTTGACCTTGCTCTTCAGCAAGCACTCCTGCATAAGCTCCAGGTGTGTCAATAAATGAAATTATCGGCAATTTAAATCGATCTGCATGCTCCATTAATCGAAGAGCTTTGCGATACCCACCTGGAGTGGCCATGCCAAAGTTCCTTGCCACATTCTCCTTGGTATCTCTTCCCTTCTGTTGACCTAATAAAAGAACAGATCTTTCACCAATCCTCCCAATACCTCCAACTAAAGCTTGATCATCAC
Organism: Prochlorococcus sp. AG-463-F15; assembly: GCA_003211755.1. Taxonomy (GTDB): domain Bacteria; phylum Cyanobacteriota; class Cyanobacteriia; order PCC-6307; family Cyanobiaceae; genus AG-363-K07. Next base: position 8,233 of record QCRS01000003.1, read on the forward strand.
TCCCATTACGATCGCCATGCAGCTCAACCCAATCATCACAAAACATCTGAATAAAATCTAATGTGCTCGGTCGTTGAGGATGTCGCGCTACTTGAATTTTTTGAGCAGGAGTAAGAGCTTTAAAGATTTCTTCCCTTCTCCTTGCTGCAAGAGTTTCTAACTGAAGAAGTTGTTGACTTACATCAACTTCTGAATCTCTAGCGAGTTCTCGAATTTGTTCTATTTGCTTTTCGAGCTCTACAAGTGGCTTTTCGAACTCAAGGAGATAACGACGAGCCATAACTAAAAGAGCAAAAAACTAAATGCAAGTTTCAGGCCGCAGCAGCCTGGAAGAAGTTTTTGAGATTAAGCGTAGAAAAGCCATTCTTCACAGAAGCATCTCCAATAAAATCCATCTTTTCAAGAGTGATGTTGTTTCGACCCCAACTGAAATTAGTGTGACAATTTTCAAATTCCAAAAGCATGGCTTCTGCAAAGCAAGCAAACATCTGCCTTTGAGGTTTTTCCATTTCGGCAAGCTCCATCATGCTCCAGCCGATGTCATTAAAGAACTCAACAATTCCGCCTTTCAATACATGCACTCCTTCTCCTGAAACTTTTCCATCGAGATTCTTTGGATATCCACCATCAATCATGAGACAAGGGTTGCGAAGTTTCGTTGAATCAATTTCAAGAGTTCTTGGCATACTTGCCACCCAAACAACTGCGTCAGCTTCTGGGAGAGCCTCTTCAAGGCTGGTTATTCTCCCTCCTCCTAGTTCTGCCTGCAATTCAAGAAGAGGTTTCTCTTGGCGAGCAACCAACAAAAGTTCAGAAACGCCTGTTCGTATAGAGAGCCAGCGGCAAATAGCACTCCCAATATCACCAGTAGCTCCTACAACCGCCACCCTGGCTTTTTTAAGATCTATACCTACTGAAGGGGCATTAATCTCAAGCTGACGACAGATCACCCAAGCAGTATGGGTATTACCAGTAGTAAAACGCTCCCATTGAAGAGTTGTGTTTCGAATATGTTGATGTTGAAGGAGATTAAAATTCTCAAAAATAATAGAAGTAAAGCCACCTAAAGCAGTGATATTGATTCCCTTCTTCTGAGCCAATTCCATTGCATTCAACACTTTCCTCCTCGCTGTCTTAAAACGGCCAAGCATTTCGGGAACAAAGCATGAATCGATATAAGCCCCCTCAATACTTTTTCCAGAAGGATTAGTTACCTTGACATGTTCCACCAATTGAGGCGGAGCACTGCACCAAACATCTAAATCTCCTTCAGCAATATGGTCATAGCCCAATTCCATAGCCTTTAACCTGGCATCTTTAAAGCTTGTCGAGTGCCCGATCAATCCAAACATTTACTAACTAAGAACAAATAATCGGAATTAAAAAGCTTATCCCTATAAGGGTTTAATCGGAGACTAGCTCATCATGATCCCAAGGAAAAAACTATCGAAAGCTAATGGAATATAGATCTATGACTTGATGAATCAATTCTGAAAAATTTCCCCCTCAAACGACTGCAGCAAGAGCCATTCGAGCAATCTCACGATTATCAAGACCCATCTCAGTGAGTGAATCCTGGTAAGCAATCATGAATTCCTCCATTAACTCCTCTCTATCCATGTGGAGAACAGAAGCATCTTCTGCAACTTGATCAAGCATTGAGCGGATAAGGGGAAGATTGATTTTGTTTGCTTGCATCAACTCCTCCTTGCAATTTCCCAAATTGGCTTTCAGCCATTCTTGACCATAATTGAGATGTAAGTATTCGTCCTTAACTACACCTTCAGTAATCTTTTTAGCGAATGGATCGGCCACCCGGATATATACGTGGTAAGCGGAAATAGCAAAAGCTTCAATCAGGATTGCTTGTATAAGAAGGCAGGTAGTCAAATTCCCTTCTTGTAAGGCTTTCTGAAAGTTATCGTGCAAAGGAGCAAAAAACTTCTTTGCAAAAGGCATGTCAGCCTTAACACCTAGGTTTTTGCCACAAGCTGTAAAACCTTTCATGTGCTTTAGCTCCATTCTGCCTAACTTCTTAAGCTCCTCTGCTTCTTCTGGAATCAAAGTCCCAATCGACATGTAATTGTCATGAGCCTCCTTCTCTCCTTCTATAACAATTGCATTAATTCGACTGTAAGCATCTTTATAAGACTCAGTAGTGAAGTCAGGCAGTTCTCCCAAAGATCCATTAGGACGATCGAGCAATGCAACCTCAGCTGATTCGAGGGTCGTCACCATAGATCTATAAATGATTTGAGCAATGCCGGCGAGTGTACCCCGCTATTGGCAAAATGAGTATTTTTTTTCTTAGAGCTTAGTGTGATCTCATAATTGAGATCCTTCAACTGGAGGCCATTCACTCTCTAGAAGACTTGTCAAAAGGTTTACCCAATGATCAACAAGAACCTCTTCAAGCTCTTTCCCTAAAGATTTTGTTGATGCCCTGCTATCACCGATAACACCGGAATCGCTTAGATCCTTTGTCAACCACGCCCAAGGTGCTGCTCCCTCCAAGCTCCAGCCTTTAGGAGGGGTTGCTAAAGCCTCTTTAGAGAAATGTTCACCATCACAAGGGCGCTCTTGGCCAACTAAATCAGGCGCCAATGAAAGCATCAAACTTGTTTCGGCAAGTCCTGCATGAAGGCCAACCTGTCTCTCCTCCAGAGGAAGTAGTTCTTGCAGTGATGAAATTCCGCTCCACAAGAAGCATGGCAATACCGCCATAGTGGGGCTTTGGACTCTTAGCTGCCTTGCAGCAGCTTGCAAAAGCCCAATCTGCCCACCATGAGCGTTAAAAAGTAATAATCGATGAAATCCAATTGATGAAGCTTGCTTACCAACCTCCATAACTAAGTCCAACAAAAGTTTTGCTGAAAGTGAAATTGTGCCAGGAAAAGATTCATGTTCTGGAGAGAATCCCAATAGCTGCGAAGGCAGCATCCATATGGGTTTGTTCTCCGGCAATCGTTCTAGAACTTTTTTTGTAATTCTCTCTGCGAATAAATTATCAGTAGCCAAAGGGAGATGAGGCCCATGTTGCTCACAAGCGCCAAGAGGCCAAACCAAAGTTGATCCTTCCCTATTTGCAGCCTCTTTAGCCTTTGGCCAAGTGAGGTAATCAAAGCGCCTAAGTTGAGAAGTCATAGACATCGCCCCATCGACTGTAAACAAATTAACTTCGCCTGTCAGAATGACCTATCGATGAAGACAGGGCTCCATGGCCGGATCAGGCAGTCAGCAGCCTAATAAACCCAAGAAACCTTTCAGGCAAATGGCGGAAGCTCCCCGCAAACCTCTGCAGGTAATGCACATCAGTCGTAAAGATGAGCAAAAGGGTCTTAAAGGGAACACCGAAGGAGAAGAGCTTGCACCTTCACAAAACAATTCGAACCCATCAAACAATGCCTTGTCACCAGAGCAACTTGGAGCTCCAACTAGAACAATTACGACAAATACTCCAAAGCGTGAGACGAATTTAGATCTTGATGATCTTGAAGGGATAAGCATGGGAGACCTCTTAGGTCCTCCAGACGAATCAAGTAAATTCCAAAGCAAAACAACAGCAAAGAGCTCTCAATTCGGAGATCATCCAACCAACACTTTCCCAAGAAGTGTTGATGATTTCGACTTTGATGAAGATGCCTTTTTAGCGGCATTGGATGAGAATGAGCCTATAGGGAATACAGGGGAGATTGCAAAGGGAGCTGTTATAGGCGTTGAAAGCGATGGAGTATATGTTGATATTGGTGGGAAAGCACCTGGCTTCATGCCAAAGAATGAATGTGGGCTAGGTGTTATAACCAATCTCAAAGAACAGTTTCCTAAAGGGCTTCAATTAGAGGTATTAGTTACTCGCGAACAAAATGCTGATGGGATGGTAACTATTAGCTGTAGAGCACTAGCCCTTAGAAAAAGCTGGGAGAAAGTTCGTCAACTTGAATCAGAAGGAAAAGCTGTACAAGTTTTAGTAAATGGCTTTAATCGTGGAGGAGTTACTTGCGATTTAGAAGGTTTGCGAGGGTTTATTCCTCGTTCTCAACTTGAAAATGGCGAGAATCACGAAATACTCGTAGGAAAAACACTTGGAGTTGCATTTCTAGAAGTAAACCCTGACACAAGAAAACTAGTTCTTTCAGAGAAAAGAGCAGCGATTGCGGCTCGTTTCTCTGAACTAGAAATAGGTCAACTTGTCGAAGGGAAAGTGGTAGCAATTAAGCCTTATGGCTTTTTTGTTGATCTAGGCGGAGTGAGCGGTCTTCTTCACCATTCAATGATCACAAACGCGAGCTTCAGATCATTAAGAGAGGTTTTTAATCAGGGAGATCTAGTTAAAGCACTGATAATTGAAATGGATCCAGGTCGAGGCAGGATAAGCCTCAATACTGCACTCTTAGAAGGTCCTCCAGGAGAACTCCTAACAGAAAAAGAGAAAGTAATGTCAGAAGCTGCAGAAAGAGCAATCAAAGCTCTTAAGGTAATTAAAGGACAAGGAAATAATGACGATCAAGAACAAAAAACAGAACAGATTAAGGAGCAAAGAGTTTAAGAATGTCTCTACCTTCACAAGAAAACTTTCCGATCCTCCAACAATCAGATTGGGAGCTGGACTTTTATTCACGACCAATAATTGAATCTGACGGAAAAAAACGTTGGGAACTACTAATCACCAGCTCAGAAAATCTGAAAGGAGAAAAACCCTTTCGATGGGAGAAAAAATGTCCTGCTGGTCAAGTGAACTCAATATGGCTTGCTGAAGCACTTCAAGAAGCTCTTAATGATGCACAAGAGAAAGGATGGGGGACCCCACTTCGATTGAGATGCTGGCGAACATCTATGAAAACCATGATTTCAAAAGCGGCCTTAAAAGTGGGAATAGAAGTTATTGCAAGCAGGCGGACCTTCTCACTACTCGATTGGCTGGCTCAACGAGAAAAAGATCTTTATCCAAACGAAGATGGCTATATCACAGGTCCAATAGCTCCCCCCCCTGCGCGAATAGTCAATCAACCTGAACCACTTCCAGAAGCAGTTCGAGGAGATGCATGGAGTTTCGCTTTGCTTCCTCTAGGCATGCTTTTAGAAGCTAATGAATGGCCCATTGAGTTTAGTGGACTAATACCAATAAAAGAGACTTATGATCTGTCAATCCAAATTCCAGGTTTACGTCTTTTCAGTAAGAGTCGGGCTCTTGCTTTATCTGGTTGGCTAGGAGGGCTTGAACCAGTCAAACTTTTAGTAGAAGGCAATCAACTTCTTCTCGAAGCAGGGCAAGATGATCGTTGGCTTGTGACAGACATGACAAAAGAAGCCTCTAAGGAAGCTGAACAAGCTCTTATTAATTCAAGGGAAAAGGCAGGTGGAATTCAATTCATATCAGTCCAAACGACTCCAGAAGAAGAAAAGTTTGCCGGATTTTGGATGCTTAGAGAAATGAATGATTATTAAAGTAAGGAGTTTCTAGAAAAAACTATCTATAAAAGCTTGTCCAACAAACAGCAATTTAATCAGGAGAATAAATGGAGGTGGGTTAAATCTCCTGAGGGATCTTATCTGCAAGCTAGTTCTCTTATAAAACATGGTTTTCAACATGGTTTCTTCACAAAAGAGTGGAATAATTTGGGACCTAAAGAATTAGTCGATGTAATAAGTCCTGGTTCAAGCATTCATCTAACGAAACAAATACATGGGTCTAACATTATTCATACATCCAAAGCCTGCGATTATCCTTGGCCAGAAGCCGATGGGTTGGTAAGCAACAAAAAAGATCAAAGTCTTTGGATATATACTGCAGACTGTATTCCTTTATTATTTGCTGATCCTAAAAGAAGACTTATTCTTGCTTGCCATGCAGGATGGCGCGGGATTTCAAATGGAATCCTTTTAAAGGCGCTCCAAAAATTGGAGCGCCTAGGTTCTAATAAAAGCAAGCTAGTTATTGCTCTTGGTCCAGCGATAAGCGGACCAAAGTATCAAGTTGAGTTACATGTAGCAGAGTCAATTTCCAAAAGCTTGTTTCCTCATTCAGGAGAAAGAGAATTAAGCCTTAAAGATCGAATAGATAAGTTGATCGCAATGAGAATTGCCGAACATGATGATTCACACAAAAAAATTCTTCTAGATATTCGCATGGCAGCGGCGAATCAGCTTAATAAAGCAGGAGTAATGTATGAGCAGATCTCTATAAACAAAATATGTACATTTTCCAATAGAAAACTTTTCAACTCTTGGCGCAGAGATCAAGCAAAAGTTTATCAATGGTCAATGATATCAAGCCAAAGGAAATCCAAGCAATTATTATAAATTAGTCTTAAACAAGACACATTCAACACTTCATAGATCCCAATCCTTTCTTCTCAAGAGATTGTCCAATATCTATTTTACTTTCGATAAGATCAACTCTTGCCAAGAGGACTCCATCGATTGCTCCTTGAGGTTTTAGGTTCACTCTCTTTTTCCTTCTAAGTAAAGACTTTAACGAATTCATTGCATCTACTTCATTAGAAGGGTCTACTTCTAGGCAGGCAATTTTTACTGTATAGCTTCTATTGCGATCTCCTATTTGAAGAATAGTTGAACTACGTACTTGTAGAACTTCTGCAGCGAAAGTATTTGTTAACGGGAAGTTCAATAAAACTATCAAACAAAAAAGGAGGCCGTATTTTCTGAACCTCAAAGTGAAATACCACAAGCAGGACAGTACCTGTGCTCATGGGCAGTACTCGCTCCACAATCAGGGCAATTACGAGTGGTCTCCATGGCAAGTTCCGGGTGGGCAGGGAGACCAACCATCTCAGCATTACTTTTACCAGGAGGAACCATCGGATAACAGTTCTCCCCTCTTCGAACATGAATATCAATAAGCATTGGTTCAGGGCTAGCAAAAGCCTTCTCTAATCCTCTCTGGAGATCTTCTCGTTCAGTAATCAAAACTCCTCCAACACCGAAGGCTTTTGCCAATGCCATGAAATCAGGCATCCCAGGGAGCATATCTGTAGCTGAATAACGTTCTTCGTAAAAACTTTCTTGCCACTGGCGAACCATGCCTTGCCAGCGATTATTCACAATGACAACCTTAATTGGGAGCTTGTATTGGGCAATAGTTCCTAACTCCTGGATATTCATCAAAATGCTGGCATCTCCAGCAATGCAAACGACCAATTCTTCAGGCAATGCAACCTGAACACCCAAAGCTGCAGGCATCCCATACCCCATTGTTCCAAGGCCAGCACTACTAGCCCACTGACGAGGAGCATTCCGCAAGTACTGAGCGGCCCACATTTGATGTTGACCCACATCAGTAGTTAAAAATGCACTTGGGGCAAGATCTCTAATCGCGAGTAGAACTTCTTGAGGGTAAATCTGCCCTTCTTTTGGAGGGCTCATTAATGGATAACGTTCTTTCCAGAGGTCAATTCGCGCCAACCAGGATAAAGTCTTTGGCTTAACATCTCGCTGTTTACTTAATTCAAGTATTTGCGCAAGCGCTACACCTACATCTCCAAGTACTACTACTTCGGGCCGTCGATTCTTACCTACTTCAGCCGGATCAATTTCAAAATGAATAACTTTTGCTCTAGGAGCAAAAGTATCTAATTTTCCAGTAACCCTGTCATCAAAACGCGCTCCTACAGCTATCAATAGATCGCATTCTGTAACAGCAAAGTTGGCATACGCCGTACCATGCATACCTAACATTCCCACGGAGAGAGGGTCACGCTCATCAAAAGCACCTTTCCCCATCAAGGTAGTAGTAACAGGCAGTTTGTGGCGTTTAACAAAAGCAGCAAGGTTTTCGTGCCCCCCCGCAGAGATAACACCACCCCCTACATACATAAGAGGCCTTTGAGCTTTCTCAATCAAATCTAAAGCCGCGGAAATAGCCGAAGAGTCTGGCGCATCAGTTAGTCGAAAACCAGGAGGAATAACACTGCCTGGTTCTACGGGGAAATAATCAAAAAATTCCTGACCTACATCTTTAGGAATATCTATAAGAACAGGGCCAGGCCGACCCGAAGAAGCAATAAGGAAAGCTTGGGCAACAACCGAAGCCAAATCGGAGGCATCTCTTACTACCCATGAATGCTTAACAATGGGCAAGGTAACTCCAAAGATATCAATCTCCTGAAACGCATCAGTGCCGATTGCAGGACGAGGAACTTGACCTGTAACCACAACCATAGGTACTGAATCCATCTGGGCAGTTGCAATACCTGTAACCAGATTTGTCGCCCCAGGGCCTGATGTGCCAAAACAGACGCCAACTCTTCCAGTCGCCCTTGCAAAGCCATCAGCCGCATGCGAACCACCTTGCTCATGCCTGACAAGAATATGTTTAAGCCAACCTTGCTCTTCAGCTTTATGGATCGCATCGTATATAGGGAGAATGGCCCCTCCTGGATATCCAAATATCGTGTCCACACCATGTCTTCGCAAAGCATCCATAAGGGCATCCGCCCCTGATATTCGTCGAGGTACCTGCTTTTCTATATCACCTACAGACTTAGGTGACGAAGTCAGGGTCACGGCAGTGGCAAACGCATGTGTGATCTTTAAGATTAAGCGTCCAAGGCTCAATTTGTGTAATAGCTCTCTAAAGATGACATGCGAAATTACTGTCTTATTAAATAAAAGCACCATGATATATATCTAATTTTTAGAAATGGGCAGAATCATTATCAAACGAAAAGCTATCAGAAGTTAAAATTGATTAATGAAATAATGAATTCAAATAAATACTAAATCAGAGGATTTCCAGAAACCAATAGTTGTCAGCTTCAGAAAGAACAACTAAATAGCTTAGAACTCATCATTAATTCATCTTAAAAGGACATGGATTAAAATCACTATCCAATCAAAACCAGTGTACTAAAAATCCAAAATCAAAAGGAAATGCTAATGCGAAGAAGTTATCTATTAACTAGTAACATCTATTAAATCAAAGGAGTCCAATCATATGAAGAGGTCCATTACCTCCAACTATTTCCAATAAAAATTCAATAAACAATATCATTGCCACTCTACCGTTCCATACTTCAGAACTATTATTCCAACCCCATTGCCATTTTTCTTGCGGGTACAATTTAACACCTATAGGTAATTTTGCTGCTTCATCCAAACTTACTTCTGGGCCCTGAAGAGTATTTGCAACCAAGTCAGCAAGTCCCTCTATAAATAGGGGGTAAGTATCTAATGCTCTTACCCTTCTGAAATTAACAATCCCATAATTCATTGCTAATTGACGATATTCAATGTCTATTTCCTGAAGTGTTTCTATATGCTCACTTACAAAGCTAATTGGAACAACAACCAACTCTCGAGTGCCATCCTTCCCAAGCTTTTCTAATATATCTTCCGTATATGGTTTTAACCATTCTTCAGGGCCTACTCGACTTTGATAAGAAAGACTGCATGGATTCCGATAGCCCAAAACTTTCTCAAGTTCATCCATAATTAGAGAAGAACAAGCTTCTATCTCTTTCTGGTAAGGATCACCAGCTTCTTCTACATAGATTTTAGGAACGCCGTGTGCACTAAAAAACACATGAGCTTCTGTCGAAATCTCACATAGAGTGAGCTGGTCTGCAATTAATTTAGACATCGATCTGATATAGCCAGGATGGTCATACCAGCTGCGAATACAGCGTAAGGGTAACTGCTGAAACTCTTCATCACTCTCACGCAAACGGCTCAACTCGCGAAAACTTGAACCACTAGTACTGATAGAAAAATGTGGGTATAAAGGAAGTACAACCACTTGATTTATTCCATCAGCTTTTATATCAGCTACAGCCGATTCAGTAAAAGGGTGCCAATAACGCATGGCCACATAACTCGTAGCATCAATACCACGCTGACGCAAAGCACTCTGCAATTCCCTGGCCTGCTGCTCAGTAATCCTTCGCAAAGGAGAACCTCCACCAATTGACCTGTATGCCTTCTCTGATTTATTACTGCGTATGGTACTAATCCACCAGGCCAAAGGTTTTTGAAGGGAAGATATTGGCAGCCTTATGATCTCTGGGTCCGAAAAAAGGTTGTACAAAAATGGGCCCACATCCTGAATTCTCTCAGGGCCTCCAAGATTCATTAAGAGGATGCCTACCCGAGCCATTTAGAATAGAAATCTTTAAAAGGGGTTGAGGTTATCCCTCACAAACGTAAAGGTAGCTAAAAAGATTGATTTGGAATGAATCTCATTAATGAGCTTGCCAAAATCAACCTAGACCTCTGGTCCAAAGGCATCAAGCTGAGAATTGAGAGAAGAAGAGAACTCCTTAATCTTCGTGGACCACTCCCTTGCTCTACATCTAAAGGGATGTTGAAGGACCAAAGAATAAGTTTACATCTCAATGCTGACTCTGAAGGACTTCAAGAGGCCCAAAAGATGCTTGAACTTGTACTCTTCCAACTAAAACACGAACAATTTAATTGGGACAATTGGTCAAGCAAACGAATTCAAACAAAACCAAGAATCAGAATATCTTCCTCTGATGCAGCAATAGAAAATTTCAAATCAGCTTTTTTTGCTGATCCAATTAGGAAAAAATCTCACTCTGGAGCTATTACCACATGGTCTTCTGCTTATCTGCCATATCTGAGGCGATTGAAAAGTCTTGAGCTCAAAATGAATTGCAATTTAGGAATTGATCTTCTGAACCAAACAATTGAAAGTTATTCAGAGAATAGCCGAAGTCGTCAACAATGTGTAATAGCACTTGCGGCCTTCGCTAACTACATAAAGATTGAACTACCAGAGAACTGGAGAGCCAAAGGAAATGGTTACGGCCTACATAGAGCACATTATCGAAAATTACCAAGTGACGATTTAATAAAAGAATCATGGCTTCAAATTCCCAATCCGCAATGGAGATTGGTTTATGGATTAATGGCTACATATGGACTTAGAAATCATGAAGTTTTCTTTTGTGATCTTTCTGGTCTTTCCAAAAGTGGCGATAAAGTTCTACGAGTATTGCCAGGCACCAAGACAGGCGAACACCAAGTTTGGCCATTTCATCCATCCTGGAATGAAATCTTTGAACTAAGACAACTTGGAGAGAATCCAAAGTATCTCCCTCCTATCAATACCGACCTAAATACAACTACCTTACAAAAAGTAGGAAGGCGTGTCGCAGAACAATTCCGTCGCTATAACTTACCTCTCACGCCATATGACCTAAGGCATGCATGGGCAATAAGAACAATTCATATAGGTCTACCTGATACTGTTGCAGCCAGAATGATGGGGCATTCAGTCAATATTCATAATCGTACTTATCACCACTGGATAACAAGAAGAGATCAACAACAAGCTGTTGATACAGCACTAGCAAGACAAGTTGTCTAAATATTTTCGAATCAATTTCCAAAGCAACAAGAAATTCTATTTGGGCTTTCAAAGAAATTGCTAACGTCAATTTATATAAATTTATTAGCCAATTTCTATATGTGGTAACTACAAAAGGAGAAAGCACTCAAAGCTGCACACCGCATCTATTTATATGCATGAAGAAATCTCCAACAAAGCAATCAATATGAACAACCTTGACCGCAATGCTAGTGAGATTGGGATGGGTGGTCATTTAGCACCAGAGACAAATGAAGATAGCTACCGCCAAAGGATGCAAAGAAGAAAGGAAGTACAGCGTCAAAGAGTAGAAAAAAGGAAGCAAGAAAAAGGTCTTATTATTGTTTTTTCGGGAAATGGAAAAGGAAAAACAACTGCCGCGTTAGGCATGGCTTTACGTACTCTCGGCCATGGAGAAGCTGTTGCAATAGTGCAATTCATCAAAGGTGGCTGGGAGTCTGGTGAAGCGAAAGCCCTAAAGAGTTTTGGGAAGAACTTGTGCTGGCATTCTCTTGGTGAAGGTTTTACGTGGGAGACTCAAGACAGAGTCCGAGATCAAGAACTTGTATTAAATGCATGGAACTGTTCTTTAAATTATTTACAGAGTGCATCTCACAAGTTAGTAATTCTTGACGAGATAAATGTTGCAATGAAACTTGGATACCTTTCATTAGATAATGTAATCAAAGGCCTTTTGAAAAGGCCCCCCATGACTCATGTTGTTCTAACTGGTAGAGGTGCTCCAAAAGGATTAACTGATCAAGCGGATCTTGTCACTGAGATGCAATTAATACATCATCCTTTCAAAGAGCAAGGAATCAAGGCTCAACCAGGGATAGAGTTTTAAACTTGTTTTCCACTTTTTTCTAGGTCTGCATTTATTAGTTGAGTAGCAGCAGTTAAAACTGATAAACCAGAAACCAGCAAAGCCTTATGAACAATATGCTCCCTCCAGCAAGAAGAATCTTTAGTTGCTTTCTCTAAGGCCGACATTGTAAGGAGAGACATCACCATGGTTTGGCTACCAATTCCATTGTTCTCTGTCATCTCTTCAGAAAAGTTAATTCATCAAAGCAAGATTTATAGATAATTACCAGTAAAACAAAACCTATACATAACTGTTCGTAGAAGACTTGCTACTGTCAACAAGATATTGACTATAAATGCCCTACGAGAGAGCCTTGCTTAAACTCAGCGGAGAAGCGCTGATGGGTAAAAAGCCTTACGGTATCGATCCAGCTATTGTTCAATCGATTGCTGCAGACGTTTCAAAGGTTGTAGCGAATGGAACTCAACTCGCAATTGTTGTAGGAGGGGGAAACATTTTTCGAGGCCTCAAAGGTTCAGCGGCAGGAATGGATCGTGCAACTGCAGATTATGTAGGCATGTTGGCCACAATAATGAATGCTATTACCCTGCAGGACGGACTAGAGCGCGCAGGAATTGCTACTCGAGTGCAAACAGCTATAGAGATGAAAGAAGTTGCCGAGCCTTATATACGTAGAAGAGCAATACGCCACCTAGAGAAAGGACGAGTAGTCGTGTTTGGTGGTGGATGCGGCACACCCTTTTTTACTACTGATACAACAGCAGCTCTCAGAGCAGCTGAAATCAATGCCAATGTGGTTTTCAAAGCCACCAAAGTTGATGGAGTCTATGACCGAGATCCAGAACATTATTCAGATGCAGTGCGCTACGAGAATCTCACTTATCAAGAGGTCCTGAGTCGTGAAATTGCCGTTATGGACAGCACAGCAATTGCTCTCTGCAAAGATAACAACATACCGATAATAGTTTTTAACTTATTTGAACCAGGCAACATCAGCAAAGCCGTAGCGGGAAAATCTGTTGGCTCCCGTATAGGTAATGCAAGCTAAAGAAACATTTAGCTGAACAAAATCCCTTGCCTTTCTTTCTTTTATAGCTCATGTCGAACCAAGAAATCGAATCAAGCATGCGCAAGTCTGTCGAGGCAGCACAGCGTAATTTCAATACGATCCGCACAGGTAGAGCTAACCCATCACTATTAGATCGAATCACAGTCGAGTACTACGGTGCCGACTCTCCGCTTAAATCACTAGCGACAATATCTACCCCTGACTCTCAAACAATTGCAATACAACCCTTTGATTTGGGATCGCTAGCCCTTATAGAAAAAGCCATTGTTTCAAGTGATTTAGGTTTCACACCCAACAACGACGGTAAAATTATTAGAATAAATGTGCCGCCCTTAACCGAAGAACGTCGTAAAGAGTTCTGCAAAATCGCATCAAAATATGCAGAAGAAGGGAAGGTATCACTACGGAATATTAGACGTGATGCAATCGAGAAAATAAAAAAACGAGAAAAGGCCGCTGAGATCTCAGAAGATCAGAGCCGTGATCAACAAGAGAATGTGCAAGAACTAACTAACAAGTTCATTACAGAAATAGATAAGTATCTTCAGTCTAAAGAAACTGACATTCTCAAAGTGTGAGAACTAGAGACGTCCTTATTATTGGAGCTGGTGTTGCTGGTTCCACTGCAGCATTTCATCTTGCTAGAGCAGGTAAAAAGGTAACCCTACTAGAGATGAATACAAAACATTCCATAAAGCCTTGTGGTGGAGGGATGGCTGCAGCGGTACAGCAATGGTTCCCATTTGATCTAAAACCTGTAGTTGATGAAATAATTACAAGAGTTGATTTTAGCTGGTATCTTGCCGATGAAGTAGTTGCAGAACTACCTGGGACTTCACCATTCTGGATAGTCCGAAGAGAAAAATTTGATAATTTTCTTGCGAGTCAAGCAATTAGCGAAGGAGCCGAAATGTTAAAGCCCTTCAGAGCGACAAGTATGCAAAAAAGTGGTAACTATTGGCAGGTGACTAACGACAATGGCGAACAGCTAGAGGCAAAAGCAGTTGTAATAGCCGACGGGTCCAACTCCCCATGGCCCAAGAAATTTGGATTAGGGCCGATCAACCAACATCATGCTTGCACGACCTCAGTACGTCTGGAGAATCGTGGCAATCTTGAAGAAGGCACTACGAAATTCGAATTTGGGTTAGTAAAGCATGGTTTCGCATGGGCATTTCCTCTCTCAGGAGGGGTGAATATTGGAATTGGTAGTTTCATCGGTCACAATGGTCTGGATAGCGATGCTGTACTTAAACAACTTCTTCCAAAATTAGGGTTCGACCCTAGTGAAGGGAAAAAGCAAGAAGCCCTTTTACGAGTTTGGAATGGCCATTATCCCCTCAATGGTGATGGCATCGTCGTAATCGGAGATGCTGCCTCACTATGTGATCCATTCCTTGCCGAAGGGTTAAGGCCAGCAATCATGAGTGGATATGAAGCTGCTTGCAGTATCAATAATTGGTTGCAAGGAGACAATAAAGATTTAAATGACTACACAGATACAATGAAGAGGAAATGGGGGAATTCCATGGCATGGGGAAGACGGATTTCTCAAGTCTTCTATCGATTTCCAAAAGTGGGCTATCAACTTGGAATCAAAAGGCCAACTGCTCCGCAGCGAATTGCCCAGATACTCTCTGGGGAGATGGGATATGGTGACATCGCAAATCGTGTAATAAAAAGACTTCTTTTCAGCTCTAAATAAATAGCAAAATCAAGCTATCTTAAAATCAAACAAAAACAGCCCATGGAGAAAAAGAAAGTTTGGGTTTGGTTTAAAGGAGGCCAAACTGGAGGAGTATGGGTATCAGGCTTTATCGCTACGAATGATGAGAAAGAAGGGTTATTGATAGAACGTACAGATTTTGTAAGTTGCAGAGTTCCAGAATGGCGCGTTCGTTTTGAGGAACCTGAAGATGAAAAAGTAGCGCCTCAGATACCAAAAAATCCGACTTGGAAATATCTCTAATCAACAAGATTAAACAATGACAAAACTCTATAAATAAAACTAGAGAGGCAATAAAAGTAAAGAATAAAAAAATAAAGTAAAACCTATATTAGGTAATGAGAAGTTTCAAATAATTATCCATCCTTATCCTTTACTTAGCAACAATGCAGCTCCAAGTCCAGAGAATAAATCATCTTGGAGAAGGCGTCCGTCATGATCATGATCAAGCGCATCAAAAACAGCGTCGCTCCCTAGCCATTCTTCTCTAGTAATGCAACCATCACCATCAAGATCATTTAACATAAAAATCTCATGAACCACATGTGTAAAAGCTGATCCACCCTCATTAACTGCAAGTCGATGCGCCAATTGTGCTTCTAATGTTTCTATCGCTTTACTAAAACCACGAATCCCTTCATCTAATTTCTCTTGAGCCATACGATCCTCAGACATCATAGAATCAAAATTGACCTTGTTAATATTAACCTTTTCTTCATTTGAGAAAGGATTCAATGAATCTAATTTCTTAGTTAAAGGCAATTCTGTACCCTTAAGTTGATCCAATAGTTTTGGAGATATAGTAAGTAAGTCACATCCAGAAAGCTCAATAATTTCATCAATATTACGGAAACTTGCTCCCATTACTTCTGTTTTATATCCATGACTTTTAAAATAATTGAAAATCCTTGTAACAGAAATTACGCCAGGATCATCAGACCCACTATATGACACTTTGCCTGTATTGGCCTTATACCAATCGAGTATTCTGCCAACAAATGGGGAGATCAAAGTAACACCAGCCTCAGCACATGCAGCCGCCTGAGCAAACCCAAACAAAAGCGTGAGGTTACAGTGAATACCTTCCTTCTCGAGGATTTCTGCGGCCTTAATCCCCTCCCAAGTAGAAGCAATTTTAATTAGCACCCGATCATTAGAAATGCCAGCTTCGTTATAAAGACTAATGATTTTTCTGGCTTTTTGAATTGTTGCTTCCATGTCATAACTCAAGCGAGCATCAACCTCCGTTGAAACACGACCTGGAATAATCTTGAGTATCTCCTTGCCAAAAATCACACAAATCTCATCCAAAGCTTCCTCCACTATTTCCTCGACTGCAGCACCAAGCCCAATCCTTTTTCGAGAATATGTGAGTGCTTCATCAATCAAGCTTTGATAGGCAGGAATCTGAGCAGCAGCCAAAATCAAGGAGGGATTTGTAGTTGCGTCCCTAGGTTTAAACCTACGTATAGCTTCAAGTTCGCCAGTGTCCGCAACGACCACCGTCATCGAAGAGAGTTGTTCAAGAAGTGTGGCCATGAAAAGAAATATCTGGCATGCGCTAGTAAATTAGCCACCTTTTGAAGGATTACATCCCTTACTAGCAACTCAAAACCAAACCTCCTCAAGTCCGAGCCATTTGCAGACTGCCTATATGACTTAATTAATAGTTTGGTGGGATTTTTTCTAACACCAACAGCCCTTCAATGATTTCCTTCGCCACAGGAGCCGCTACAGTCGAGCCATAAGCACCTCCTCCTTTTGGTTCATCTATAACGACTAGTACGACATAGCGAGGATTATCTGCGGGTAAATTGGCGACAAAACTACAAACCTTGAGGCCCCCACCAAATTCACCATTCACCAACTTGTCAGCAGTACCTGTTTTGCCCCCTATTCGATAGCCATCTATTCTCTTAAAGCCAAACACTGAATCAGTTTCCACAACTGACTCCATCCAGCGACGCACAACTCTAGTAACCTCAGGACGTAGCAAAGGAGAATTATTATCAGCTTCAGAGATCTGTGGTGCTTCTCCACCTTTTATGCCTCTTGTGATGTGAGGACTTACCAGGTACCCACCATTAGCAATAAGTGCATGTAGTTGTGCCAATTTCAAAGGAGTCAAAGAAAGACCATGTCCATATGAAGTAACAGCAGGTTCAATGGGTTTATCAACAAACTCTTTCTTTGGCTTCAAATAACCTGCTACCGCACCAGGCAGATCAGTTTTAGGTCTTTCATTAATACCTAGTCGATGTAACCAATCCCAATAGCGAGATGGATTCATCTTGAGCATTGCCTTGACCATCCCAATATTGCTTGAAGCCTGAAGGACTTCAGCAAAGTTCATTACACCATTGGACCCCAAATCGTAATTACGGAGAGACCATCCACCAATCTTTATGATTCCTGTGTCATTGACAGTTCCATCGACATCAATAGCACCTTCTTGGAGAGCTAACGCAAGATTAATAGGCTTAAAAGTCGAACCAGGTTCGAACAAGTCTTGAACCGACCATTCCTTATAAAGATCTGAAGGATATTTCCAAAATTGGTTTGGATCATAAGTAGGAGTTGATGCTAATGCTAAAAGCTCTCCATTTGTGACATTCATGACTATCGCTACTCCCTTTTTCGCTTCCCAATAGCGAACTGCTCTCTGTAAGGCCTTAATCGACAATTCCTGAAGACGTGAGTCCAAAGTAAGCTGCAACTGTGCATCATCCCTGTAAAACACGCCTGGAGCCAAGTCATCTGGAAGAGGAGTGTCATCTCCTGCCAGTCTCAATCGTCGAACTGGTTCTTTTTTTCTCGAAAGTATTTTATTTAAGCTTTGTTCTAAACCAGCTTGAGGAACTCGATCATCATTTAAGAACCCCACCACGTTTGCAAAAAGTTCATTTTGTGGGTAAACACGTTGTAGATAAGATTCAAGTTCCAAACCACTAACACCAAGTTTCTTTATTTCAGAAGCGATTTCAGGTTCCAATTCTCTAGCAAGTCTGACCCCTGATGAGCGGTTTCCTATCAGCTCAACCAGTTCATCGGTCGTTTTAGGAATTAATCCTGACAGTTTACGAGCGACATCAAGGGGTTTACGAAGGACCTCAGAATCATCTCCAGGAAAGCGAAAATTATTTGGGTGCGCCCAAAGGTGAAAACGCTCTTCATCAAGTGCGACTAATCTTCCTTGTCTATCAACAATCGAACGCCTTGCACCAAGAGGCTGAACCCGCTGAACTTGAAACGCACGTGCCTTTGACTGAAGTTCAGAAGTCTGAAGAACTTGTAGCCATGCCATCCTAGACATAAGTCCAAGAAGTCCCATAGCAAGAATGGCAAATACCAATCTCAATCGGTATCCAGCAATAAGTTCAATAGAAGGGGCGCCTTGACGTTGACGTTTGCTTTTACGTCTTTTTGAATAAATAGGATGTTTTCTAAGCTCCGGCATTAGTAGCCGTAATTAATAGGATGAGCAGAAAGTCTATGTATAAGGCTCTCTTGATGTGAGTCATCATCATTGATACCACTCGAGTTTTCTGAATTATCTAGATAATGTAATTTTTCCGCATTAGTTCTAACCATAGATAAAGGCAAAGTAGACCGTTTAAGAAGATGCTGTTCAAGTATTGCAGTGGAATATTTAAGTTTCTGTGTCAAGTCACGTGTCGTCTCAAGTTGTGTGTAAGCAACAGTCCATAGATGTCGCCAATGTAATGAAAGCGCAGACATCATCAGAACTGCTATTAATACACCCAAAAGGGCTCCATCTGTAGCCCGATGGAGCCCAGCAATAACAGGATATTGTCGAGCAACTTTCTTTGGCGAAAAAGAGCCATGAATCAAACGAAGCGGTCCTGAAGAACGATCTATTGACACAGTGGATTCAAATAAAGCAGGGTGCAATGTCCAATAACTAACACCAAACAAACCCTTAATTATTTAAGTCAAACACCCTAAACATTCCATTGCAAGGTTCTAGACCAAATAAGAATCAAGAAGATTCAACTATCATCCAAGCAATAGAAGGTTGGTGAAAGTAATTCCATTCCATAGAGAATGCATAAGAACACATGGAAACAAGCGACCTGAGCTAAGTCTTAAAAGGGCCAATCCTAGTCCTAAAACAACTAGAGGGGGAAACTCTCCAACACTTAAATGCGCCAAAGCAAAAATCAAGGCACTAACTATGACTCCCAAACTACGGCCATATGATTGAGCCAAGACGGGCAAAAGAGCCCCACGAAATACTAATTCTTCAAAAAGAGGCGCAAAGACAACCGTGGTCACCAAAAGAAGCAGCAAGGACAAAGGCTCTTGACTACTTAAAACCAGTTCAAGCAAAGGGTTACTGCCACCTTGATCACCAACCAAAGAATTCATGATCCAACTGCTTAGAAATACGAGCGGCATTACCATTAACCAGCCAGCTGTAGCCTTTGTAAAAGCCTCCCCAAGGGGGCGTAAACGCCACTGCAACCATCCACCATCAGGAAGTTCAAAGCTTTTCAGCCCATGAAGTTGCTGGCGAAGGATAAGCAAAGGAGGAAGCGTCATCGCGATATAGCCAATAAATACTCTCAAGGACTCTTTAAGGGGACTGCTTATTTTTTCAGTCAAAATCTCACTAAATGGAGCAACAAAGGCAGGGAAGAAAACCTCTCCTAGAACAACAAAGCCACCTGCTACAAGTAGCACCATGTCAAAGATAGAAAGAGGTAATGAAACAAGTTGAGGCCATGGTGCATTTGCATTCCTCAGCAAGAACCAAACTTGACGAATCAATAACCCGCTGCCCAAAAGAATTGCTGAGATAGGGACTCCCTGGCTAATGATTAATCTCAAGGCCATTGATTGAGAGATAACGGAGTTAACACAAACATTTTCAGTTCCGCCCAAAGCCAAGCAAGCAACCTGATAAAGCAAGGGGTCGTCATTAAGAATCTCAAGGTCATTCAAATTTGATAATCCCCTCAGACTTTCACCAGGACTTCCTCGTAAAGCATTTTGAATAGAAGCTAAAGCCTCATCCTCAACAGGCATTTCCAAAGCCAACCGACGATTTTCTCCAGTTGTTTCAAGAGAAGCAAGAACTATCCTTTCGCGATCTTGCATTTGCTCTAAAGGAATCTCACGTAATGCGTCTCTAAGTCTGTTCTCCGGTGACTCCCCGACAAACAATGGCTTTAATGACTTGGGAAGTGCAGGAGTTGCTAATAAAGAAATCTCTTGCTGTCTGAGAGAAAGCTTTGGGACAACAGAAGGTCGGCTAAAACTTTCTTGAAGTCCTCTTCCCCAAATCAACAAAGCCAACAATAGAGAGAAAGCAGCCAGCGCCATTTTCCCGGCCGAAGTGGCTTGTCGCATAGGAGGTCTCAGGCAATGGAAAGGATGGGAGAAATGAATTCTCATAAGCAAATAAAGCCTAGGCCGACTGATTCCGAAATACGATGATTAATATCAAAACTTTTGCCGGTGACTTTGCGTCTTTTACTTGTTCGTCATGGTCTTAGTAGCTTCAACCGCGAACGCCGAATTCAAGGTCGCAACGATCTTTCGACTCTTACAACAGAGGGGCAACGACAAGCGAGCAAGATTGGGAAAGTGTTATCTAATTTGCCGATAAATACTATCTATAGCTCACCTCTAAAGCGTGCAGCATCCACAACAGTCAACATCCTTGCGGAATATAGTAAAGAACTAAAGCCTATCTTTGATGACGGTCTACTTGAAATAGAACTTGGTCCTTGGAGTGGAATGACTGCTGATGAAGTAAAAGATAAATTTCCTGAGATTTACAAAACCTGGAGAACACAGCCTGAAGAACTAGTTCTTTCTAGAGAAGATGGGAGCGAATTTAAACCAATTCAAGAACTATTTAAACAAGCAGAAAAGTTTATAGAAAGACTTCTCAAATACCATTCTCTAGAAAAGGATGAAACAGTATTAATCGTTGCCCACAACGCAATTCTACGATGCATTTTACTACAACTCTTAGGACGACCAAAATTAGGGTTTAGAAGAATTCAATTAGACAACGCATCCCTATCTGTTATTAATTTGAAGCCAAGCCAATCAAAGCCCTTTGAGGTTCAACTTGAATGCCTGAACAGTACTACTCATCTTAATTCAAATCTACCTAAAAAGAGTCATGGCGCTCGAATGATCCTCGTTCGTCATGGAGAAACCAACTGGAATCTTCAAAGTCGTTTCCAAGGGCAAATAGACATTCCACTGAATAGTAAAGGGATGGAACAAGCTGCAGCAGCCGGTTCATTTCTAAGAATATTGAACCTCGACAAAGCTTTTAGCAGTTCAATGACTAGGCCTAGACAAACAGCAGAAGCCATACTTAAATCTCAACCTGACCTTGAGGTAGAGCTGCAACAAGGACTTATTGAGATAGCTCACGGACTCTGGGAAGGAAAGCTCGAGTCAGAAATCAAGGAAGAATGGCCTGAGCTTCTGGAAACCTGGCAAAATCACCCGGAGAGAGCTCAGATGCCAGAAGGGGAAACAATCCAACAAGTCTGGTCACGTTCAGTACACTGCTGGGAACAAATCTCATCAACCCTCTCTCCAGAGGAGACAGTGCTTGTTGTCGCTCATGATGCAGTCAATAAAACCATCCTTTGTCACTTGCTCGGACTTACTCCAGCAAACATCTGGATGATCAAACAAGGTAATGGCAGCATCACCGTAGTCGACATAGCCAACGAACCAAGCCAACCAGATGTTGTTACCTGTCTCAATCTCACATCTCACCTGGGTGGAGTAATCGATTGCACTGCAGCAGGAGCTCTTTAACCTCATGTCTAAATCACAGCTATTAGACCCAGTTCAGATCCTTTACGGATCCCATAAGCCAATAGTTCAGGATGCTGTCTTAATCAGTAATGGAAAAATTAAAGCTTTTGGAGAGCAAGCTCGTAAACAAGGAGAAGCAATGGGTATCAAGGCAAAGTCATCATCTAACCAACTACTAGCACCTTGTCTTGTTGACCCTCATTCAATTTTAGAAGAGCCATTTAACGGTCGTAGTGAGACCCTTATAAGTCTCCGAAAAAAGGCAGCTCATGCCGGTTATGGACAGTTAGCCCTACTGCCTCGCAGTCCATCATGGAGAGATCAGGCAGATCGCCTAAGGGGCTTTGATGATCCCAATAGCGATGTTTTGATTCATCTCTGGGGTGGTTTTAGTAAGAATGGAAATGGGCTAGAGCTCTCCCCTCATGCTGAATTACTACAACATGGTGCCATTGGACTAGCTGAAGACGATAAAATAATTACAATTAATCTCCTTAAACGTGGGCTAACCCTAGGAGAAATAAAAAATTCCCCAATCTTGCTAGCACCAAGAGATAAAGATATACAAGAAGGTGGATTAGTTAGAGAAGGCGTGGAGGCATTAAGAGCAGGTTGGCTACCAGACCCCATTGCAAGCGAAACACTCCCTTTAGGGCATTTGCTTGAGCTACATAATCAACACCCAGAGACTTCAATAAGGCTCATGAATATATCAACAGCTAAAGGTGTATCGATGCTTGCCAATAGCAAAACGAAACCGATGGCTAGTGTTTGTTGGTGGCACTTAATCAAAGACAATGCCTCGCTTTCGAAGAATGAACTCGGATGGAGAGTCCTCCCATCACTAGGGTGTCCCAAAGATCGAATGGCACTAATTCAAGGGCTGCAAGAGAGAACAATTCATGCCATAGCAGTTCATGCGATTCCATTAGATGAGGAAGAGACCAAACTACCTCCAGACATACGATTACCTGGATTGAGTGGTTACCAACTAGTGCTTCCTTCTCTATGGCAAGAACTAGTTATCAAAGCCAATTGGAAAATAGAGCAACTTTGGGAAGCTCTAAGTTTCGGTCCATCAAGAATACTTAATTTAAAAGAAGAGTCTCTAAATATTGAAAGCAGGCGCTGGTTAGTCTTTGATCCTGAAAAAGAGTGGATTCAATCAATAGATAAAAAGAGGGAGATATATTCTGCGAACCAACCCTTGCAAGGGGAAAAAATAACAGGTGCGATAGTGGATTGTGGTCTTAGAAGTCAAGGGAGCCAAATCTATTAATCGGCCAAAATCTCCAAATTGCTCTCCCCAAAATTTCCTTTTCGGGCAAGAAAGGTCCTCCAGGCCAATAACGACTATCCCAACTATTACTCCTATTATCTCCTAACACCAAAACATGAGAAATAGGAACCTGAACTTTTAGATCTCTGCACGAGCTAAAGGCACTTTGATCTAAATCACAAAAATTAGTGACATATGGCTCTGAACTCCTAATACCATTAAGAGACACCTCTCCTTTTGAATTAATTAAAACTTGATCACCACCTATAGCAATAACTCGCTTTATATAGGCATCACAAGCAGAATCCCCAACTCCAGCAAAGAATGCAAATAGGGGGAAATTAACAACTGCACATTGAATAATTGAAGGTCTTTGCTTGCCTCTCAAAAGTGGATCAAAAGAATATGGAGAATTAAAAATAACTATTTCACCCCGTTTAGGTGATCGTCCCCTAAACGTAAGCTTCTCAATCAATAGACGGTCATTAATTTGCAACCCCGGAAGCATGGATCCTGAGGGTATATATCTAGCTTCAGCTATATAATGACGAATGCCTGTGTACAAAGCAATAGTCATAAAAATTGGTCCCCAAAAGTCCCAAAAGGGATGGGATGATGATTTTGAGTCTTTCATTGCATCAAATGTTTTGCCATCCTTTTACATCCCTCCTAATAACAATCTGAGTTAAAACGATCAAATTAAAGAATTTAGAAAGGAATCTCCGCATAGTGTATTTAACTTTAGCTTAAAGTAAGAATACCGCCTTAATTCTAAGTTCTAGCTACCAATAAGAAATCCAATTATTTTTCGAGTAATAAATAAAATCTAATTCATTTCAACAAAATAGTCGACCAAATCTCAGGTTTAAACCCTACTAAAATTTTTCCTTCTTCTGTAACTAAAAAAGGTCGCTTAATTAACTTTCCATCAGAAACTAGCGCTTTAAGGGCTTCAGAATCACTCATAGCTTTAACAGTCATAGAGCCTAGGTTTCGATAACTTAAGCCACTGGTATTAAAGATCTTCTTGCGATCACCTAATTGATTAATAGCATCAACAAGTATATCTTTATTGGGTGGATCCTGCACAATATCCATTAGTTGATAGTCAATCTGATTCTCATCCAACCATCTCAAGGCTTTCTTACATGTTGTGCAACCCGAATAACTATAAATTTGAACATTGGAGGGCATAATTAATTAACCTGATAAATTGGTCTTCTCGGCCACAATACAACTTTCAAGCAAAGCATCGACTGCATCAAAATCACGCCATCCGTCTATAACAATTACTCTCCCCTCAAGACTTTTGTAGGTTCTAAAAAATTCAGCAACATCTTCAAGCTGATTTGGGGCAATCTGTTTGATGCTGCTAATAGCTTCTTGACGAGGATCTGCAACAGGGACACACAAGAGCTTCCCGTCATATGCGCCTGAATCATGCATATCTAAAACACCTATTGGTCGAGCCTTGATAAGACATCCAGCAAAAGTCGGTTCAGCCATAATTACCATTGCATCCAGAGGTGCCCCATCTTCAGCAAGAGTATTTGGTATAAATCCATAGTCAAATGGATATCTGACTGAGGAATGGAGCACTCGATCTAGAGCCATTACTCCAGCCTCGGCAAAATATTCATACTTATTCCTACTACCTGCAGGTATCTCAACGACGAGATTTACCAAACCTGGGCAAGGAGAAGGTGAAAGAGGACTTAGATCCATCACTTTTAAAGGTATTAGGAGCAAGACTTTCCTTTCCCATAGGCCTATCAGTCAAAACCGCCAATAGTGGGAGGCCAACTACAGCAATCGCCATAGCCAAACCAAACAATGCAATAGAAGTACCACTCAAACTAAAAGGGTCTTCATCATCAATACCTTCTTTGATAACAGGATTAGACGCTCTTGATGACATCTCAACCTGGTCAGAAGTTCTTGAGCCTGCAGCTGGTTCGGGGTCCATGCAAAGGTAATTTAGGAAAGCCCAGAGCCAAATAGCCTAAAGGGGTTTAGCTCTGGGCAATAGAAGAAAGGATGATTCCGTTTCTTATTAAAGCCGAGCTTATTCTGTCATCCAATGCAGCTATGCAGCAGGTCGATCTTGACGCACCCTATGAGCTGAAAGGTCCGCAGGGTTTTCTTTCAAACCCTCAAGGTGAGTTCTAATAGAGCGTAATTCCTCAAGTATTGAGAGAAGGACTTGCTGTGTAGCAGTCGAAGGGGAATTTAAGACCTCTAAAGTGACTTCTTTGATCCTGAGAATATCTTTTGCATAACGAGCGACCTCATTTGGATGAAATAAAAGAGGTTCTTTTTGATCACTTCTATATTCAGGATTAAGCTTTCTAGGGTTAAATGGAGGGTTAAGATTACGTGGGTCTGTATTTGTGTAGCGATAAACAGATGCCCTTGAACGATTTAATGTTTTTTGGACATCATCAACAGAAACAAGTGAGTCTGAACTTGCAATTACAGATTTTATATCTGAATTTAAATCTGGTATTGAAGAAGAACTAGTAGTAGAAGAATTTACCGACTCACTAAACATAATCTATACCCATGTCGGTTATAGGATCCAGAGAAATTAGCAGAACAGACTCAGTTCTTACTGTTCAATTCATACGAATGTGACATTTCTAGTACCAATAATTAGTTGTCGGATGTTAGCTTTCCAATCTCCTATGCAGTGAAATCCATGCGCGTCTCCCGCCTAATGCTGGTGACGCTAAGAGACGTCCCTGCTGAAGCTGAAATAACTTCCCATCAGCTCCTTGTAAGAGGTGGATACATTAGACGCGTTTCAGCAGGCATTTATGCCTACATGCCTCTCATGTGGAGAGTGTTGAACAAGATCACAAAGATTGTTCAACAGGAAATGGATACTGCTGGTGGGCTTCAGACCCTTTTACCTCAATTACAACCTGCAGATCTATGGGAAAGAAGTGGGAGATGGAAAGCTTATACAGAAGGCGAAGGAATCATGTTTCACCTAAAAGACCGGCAGGGAAGAGAACTCGGCCTAGGCCCTACCCATGAAGAAATCATCACAAAGCTTGTAGGCGAAACAATTAGTTCATATAGGCAGCTGCCAATCAATCTCTATCAAATTCAAACAAAGTTTCGAGATGAGATTCGTCCCAGATTTGGGCTCATGCGCAGTAGAGAATTCATCATGAAAGATGCATATTCATTTCATGCAAATGAAGCAGATTTAAAGGCGACATACAACAAAATGAAAGTGGCATATCAGCAAATCTTTTCAAAGTGTGGATTGATCGCAGTCGCGGTAGATGCTGATAGTGGGGCAATAGGTGGAGCTGCTTCCCAAGAATTTATGGTCACAGCCGATTCTGGTGAAGACTTGATCTTGACAAGTGCAGATGGTAAATACTCAGCCAACCAAGAGAAGGCGGTTTCTAAAGCTGCTGAACCATTACTTTTAAAAGGTGATGAACCAAGTGTTATTAATACGCCAGGCCAGAAATCAGTAGAAGAGCTATGTTCAAAACAATTGCTAAATCCATCACAAATAGTAAAAGTTCTTGCCATGTTGGCTTTAATCGAAGACGGTAAAGAACAACCTTTATTAATTAGCATAAGGGGAGATCAAGAGCTTAACGAAGTTAAACTAATAAATGCACTAACAAATCAAATAGGCAAGCTAGTAATTGGCATTAATTCCATAACTCAAGATCAATTACATTCTCAAGGGCTTAGAAATTGGCCATTGGGATCACTTGGACCTGATCTAGAAGATTCTTATCTCAATGGAGCAAGTAGTTGGAACAATGAATTTCTTCGTTTATCTGACCATACAGCTGCTGAACTGAATTGTTTCGTTTGTGGCGCTAACGAAATAGACAAACATCGAAATCATATGAATTGGTCACTCCTTGGAGGAGTCCCAAGAAAGTTTGATTTACGCAAAGCTAAAGATGGAGATTTCAGCCTTCATAATCCAAATCAAAAGCTTCAAGAGACAAGAGGAATTGAAGTTGGGCATATCTTTCAACTTGGTCGCAAATACTCCAAAGCCCTGGAATCAAGCTTTACAAATGAAGCGGGTAAACCAGAACCTTTTTGGATGGGTTGTTATGGCATAGGTATTTCACGTATGGCCCAGGCTGCAGTTGAGCAACATCACGATGAAGCTGGTATTTGCTGGCCAATTGCAATCGCACCCTTCCAAGTAATAGTTGTAATAGCGAACATCAAAGACGCTTCACAAAAAGTATTAGGAGAAAAGCTTTATCAAGCTCTACAAACCAATAGCATTGAAGTTCTTTTAGACGACAGGCCTGAACGAGCTGGAGTTAAGTTCAAAGACGCAGATCTCATTGGAATTCCTTGGAGAGTAGTAGTTGGCAGAGATGCAGAGTCAGGGAAAGTAGAGCTAATCAAAAGATCAAACAAAGAGGTCCAATTGCTAAGCAGCGAGGAAGCAATAGAAGCACTAATAAGGAAAATTTCTGCCTCCATAAAATGATTTCACCTATTCAGCCCTCTAAAATCAAAGTAATTGCGATTAAGAAATGACTTCTGCCTTCCATAGCCTGATCAAGAGGCTGTTGGAGGCAGCTTTTTCTATCTGCATTGGACTTTCTATTTTGCTCTTTCCTCTCGGAGGAACTGTTGGAGCTAGCGAACCTTTGATGAGTGGTGACTATATAAGTGACACTGTTTCAGTAGCACAAAGCCTCCAAGAGACGATAGCTATTCCAGAAGAGGCAGAAGGCAAGTCTCAAGCAGAGAGTGAATCTGTCCAATTAATTACTGCATATATATCTAGATATCGCAATCGTTCACAAGTCAACCAAAGCATGTCCTACACAACAATGCAGACAGCTCTTAATGCAATGGCTGGTCATTACAAAACATTTTCTAACCGCCCATTACCAGAACAGCTAAAAGCTCGTCTTAATACAGAGCTAAAAAAAGCAGAGCAGCTTGCGATTAAAGAGAGCTAAAAATACTCTTTAATTTCAGTCCTTTGACGCAGGGCATGGAGATCTGCGAAGGTTGCTTGTCTTGCAGTTTGGCGGTTTCGGGCCGCAATTTCCTTGGCCAACGTTGTCGTAATAGGTGCTCAGTGGGGTGACGAAGGGAAAGGCAAGATCACCGACTTACTTAGTCGGTCAGCTGATGTAGTCGTCCGATATCAAGGCGGAGTTAATGCAGGGCATACGATTGTGGTTGACGGTAAGGTACTCAAACTTCACCTGATTCCATCAGGAATTCTTTACCCAGAAACCATTTGCCTAATTGGTTCTGGAACAGTTGTAGATCCAAAAGTAATGCTGCGAGAGATTGGCATGCTTATGGAGAATGATATTGATATTTCAGGTCTTCAATTAGCCTCTACAGCGCACGTAACAATGCCCTATCACCGCTTGTTAGATCAAGCGATGGAAGAGAAAAGAGGAGCCCAAAAAATTGGTACAACAGGACGAGGAATTGGCCCTACCTATGCAGATAAAGCTCAGCGAAATGGAGTTCGAGTAATAGATTTGCTTGACGAAGATCGGCTAAGAGAAAGACTCCTTGGCCCTCTTAAGGAAAAAAACGAACTTCTCAATAAAATTTATGGAGTTAATCCCTTAAACCCTGAAGATGTAATAGAGGAATACCTTGGGTATGGCAAGCGACTCTCTACTCATGTAGTCGAGTGCACAAGGACTATTCATGAAGCTGCTCGCAACCGTAAAAACATTCTCTTCGAAGGTGCTCAAGGTACCCTTCTGGATCTCGATCATGGAACCTACCCATATGTGACCTCCTCAAACCCAGTATCAGGAGGCGCTTGTATCGGTGCAGGAGTAGGGCCGACACTTATCGATAGAGTAATTGGAGTAGCAAAGGCTTATACAACACGTGTTGGGGAAGGTCCCTTCCCAACTGAATTGCAAGGAAGTCTCAATGATCAATTATGTGATCGAGGAGGCGAATTCGGCACCACAACTGGCCGTAGAAGGA
Organism: Prochlorococcus sp. AG-463-F15; assembly: GCA_003211755.1. Classification (GTDB taxonomy): domain Bacteria; phylum Cyanobacteriota; class Cyanobacteriia; order PCC-6307; family Cyanobiaceae; genus AG-363-K07. The sequence continues at coordinate 37,272 of QCRS01000003.1, forward strand.
GATGTGGGTGGTTTGATGGAGTAATTGGAAGATATGCAGTCGAAGTCAATGGGCTTGATTGCCTTGCGATTACTAAGCTTGATGTGCTTGATGAATTAAATGAAATAAAGGTTTGTATTGCTTATGAGTTAGATGGGAAAACAATAGAACACTTTCCTAGTTGTGCAGAAAGCTTTGCAAGATGCAAACCAATATTCAAGGTGCTTCCTGGATGGCAAGGTTCAACAGCACATTGTCGTCGTTTAGAAGATCTACCCTCAACCGCAATGAATTATCTCCGTTTCTTAGCTGAACTAATGGAAGTTCCAATTGCAATAGTTTCACTAGGTGCAAGTAGAGACCAAACAATTGTTGTTGAAGACCCAATTCATGGGCCAAAGCGTGCTTTATTGAGTTGTTAAAAGAACACATCAAAAGATTATTTACTAGTTTAATTAATCACAATTACTGAACAACTTAATGGCAATTGATCCAACACTTCAAACTCATATAATCGACGTTGTTGGTATTGGCAACGCCATTGTAGACATTCTAATTCAAACTGAAGATTCTTTCTTGGAAAGGCATTCTCTTCAAAAGGGAAGTATGGTCTTATTGAATAATGATGATGCAGAAAAACTTTATAGTTTTATTGGAGCTGGCATTGAAACCTCAGGAGGTTCTGCAGCAAATACACTTGCAGGAATTGCACAATTAGGAAGTAAAGCTGGGTTTATAGGACGTGTGAAAGATGACAATCTAGGGAAGATATTCACTCACGATATTCGATCTGCTGGGGCCCTATTCGAAACAAAACCCGCCGAATCTGGACCTTCTACTGCTAGATGTCTCATCTTTATTACCCCTGACGCACAACGAACAATGTGCACTTATTTGGGTGCCTCAGTATTACTTAAACCAGAGGATTTAGATCTTTCAATAGTAACAAAAGCTAAAATAGTTTATCTAGAAGGTTATTTATGGGACCATCCAGATGCCAAGAGAGCCTTCCTTGCAGCAGCTGAAGTATGCAAGAGTTCCGGCGGAAAAGTAGCTCTCTCCCTCTCTGACTCATTCTGTGTAGATCGACATAGGCAAAGTTTTCTTGATCTAGTAAACAACCATATAGATATTCTTTTTGCTAATGAAGAGGAAATCATTTCCCTATATCAAGTTAAGGAGTTCGAAAAAGCCGCAATTCAAGTTAGGAATCAATGCGAATTAATAGCTCTAACGCGTGGGAGTAAGGGTTCTTTAGTGCTTTCAGGAGAAGAGAGGTTTGAGATAAAACCTTATAAGTTTGGATCAATCATAGATACCACTGGAGCAGGAGATCTCTATGCAGCTGGATTCCTTCATGGTTATACAACAGGACAAGATCTGTTGAGATGCGGGCAAATTGGTTCAATTTGTGCAGGGCAAATTGTCACTCAACTTGGTCCTAGATCTAGAGTATCCCTTAAGGAGTTAGTAAAGAAACATCTACAATAAAAGGGTGATTAGGGAGGAGAAACAACATCATTAACCCATTTTTTATAACCATCACTTCCTGACACCTCCCAAAAAAGGAGCTCAGGGTTCTGATAAGTATGTAACTCTTCAATATTATTCATCAGTGACTGCAACTGGGCTTTAGTTGTCTTAATTAATAGCTGGATCTCATTAGTTTGCTCAATTTCCTCATTCCACCAATAGTAGCTCTGCACTTCTCGAATACTTATGCACGCAGCGACCCTTCTCTTCAGAAGTTCTTTAACCAATTCGTCAGCAATGATTCTATCGGCTTCAGTTGTCAAAACAAGGACCAAATCATTGGCTAAACTTTCGTTATTCATTTAGAGAACTAAAAGCAACATAAATTCTTGAAGCTATTTAGACATTGATATCCGTCTCAATACAGAACTAAAAGTATGAAAGACTTCTACGCCCCTACCAAGAGGAGGGCGTGTAATAAGCCAAAGATTAATATTCTCTTCATGACAGATTTCTTGCCATAGCTGTTGTGTTAATCCTCCAGATTCCCTGCAAATGACATCACTAATAGACCAGCGTCTACAAAGTGCTCTCTCAAAATCACCTTTTTTCTCCCCTTGCAGAGGCCGAAGTACAGCCAAACCAGATTCAGGAATTGGACACATTAAAGCCTGTTTAAGGCTTTCAGGATTTGGAAGTATTCTTGCAAATACCTTTGCACCAGCATCCTGAGCGGAACAAACAGCCTCGCAAAGGTGTCTAGCTCCAAGTGCAATCAATACGTTCCTCCCTTCCAGAAAATATTTAGAAAGCTCTTGTAAATCTTTGATCAAGTAAGCACCTGAGACTTCTTCCATAGGCCTTTCAAAACGAAGCAATGACTGTCCAAATTCATTACAAGCCTTATACAAATTGGCACTAATTTCTACCGCAAAAGGATGGGTAGCATCTATGACCCAATCAAATCCGTCATGAAGTTCTAAAGCCTCTTTAAGGACTCCTTTAATCCCTTCAGGCCCTTGGAGTGATCCAATACGAATAGACGTAAAAGGCATCCCTGAATAGGGAACTACAGCGGAAGGCGTAACGACACTAACAGTCACCCTCCATCCTTTTTCAACAAAAGCAGTTGCAAGAAGAGGGCCCTCTCCAGTTCCTGAAAGCAACCATATGTGCTTATGGCCATTACTTCCAGATTGCATCAAGATATCCCTCTATGCAAGATCAGGAAATGAACCACTGTGTGCTCCAAGTACAAGTCAAGAAAGCTCCAACCGTTCGTTACACCCAAGACAACAAGACCCCTATCGCAGAAATGGAAGTTCTTTTCGACGGACTTCGCTCAGATGACCCACCTGGGGAGCTAAAGGTAGTGGGCTGGGGAAACATGGCACAAGAACTACAAGACCAAGTTCAATCGGGACAAAAACTTGTATTGGAGGGTCGTTTAAGGATGAATACAATTCCTAGACAAGATGGGACCAAGGAAAAACGAGCTGAATTAACCCTATCTAAATTCCACAGTCTTTCTACAACGCCTAACGAGACCAACAACAGTAATAGTTTTGCAGCCCCGGTAGAAGCTGCAAATAATTCCACTTCATCAGAAAACAATCCCACATCATCAAATCCCAAGCAATCAATTGATGAATCAGTCAACTGGAATAGTGCGCCTCTTGTGCCAGATACCGATGAGATACCCTTCTGAGTTAACTAAATATCAATCTTTCTCTTCAATTTGATCTGCAACTTTCGTTAAAAGTTGACCTAACTCCCTTTCTAAGGCAGCCAGGTCCAAGCGAAGCTCTGACCAGTTACCTCGATCAATCTGCTCTAATAACCAGGTCCTATCTTTGTCTAACCGGGCTATCAATTCAGACAAATCATTCGATTTATTTTTAGCACTGATCATTGCACTGTCCCCTGAGAAAGCATTCTGAGGCATAGACAGCGAGAATGAAACCCATGAAAGAACTACTCTCTCCAGCCAACTTAATTACTGTTACAGGGGCTGTTTTAACAGTTGTAGGGATAGCGGCTTACTTAACAGGTGCCGCAAATCTCAGCGTACCAACCCTTTTTTATGGGTTCCCGATCTTCTTAGGCGGGCTAGCTTTAAAGACTACGGAATTGAAGCCAGCGAAGCGAGTTATTTCCAAGTCAGACCTAATTAAAGTGAAAGAAGAAGGAGCTCCAGAACTTGCCAAGGTTGTTAATGATGTGACCAGATGGCGATATGGACAAAATGCACATCTTGAGTCTTCTCTAATAGCTCTAAAGCTCTGGGACCAAGAGAATCCTCCACAACTAATTGAAATTGAAGAGTTAAAAACAGATGAAGGTTATGGAATTCGTTTAAGATTCAAAACAGAAGGTGTCGCTCTTAGTCGCTGGGAAGACAAGCAAGAACGATTAGGAAGGTTCTTTGCAAAGGGCATGCAAGCAGAATTACGTTCTTCTCAAGAAGGTGAACTTGACCTAATGATTGTCCCAAAACAAAACGAAGTTCAAACAACTGGTCAGGATGGAATTAGCTGAAAATGAAATAAAGATGAATGAACCTTCCTTGAATTCATCCCAAACAAACCACAAAGGAGATGAGTCACTGAGAGTTTCAGTTCTCAGTGAGGCACTTCCTTACATACAAAGATTCGCAGGGCGACGAATTGTCATCAAATATGGCGGGGCTGCAATGGGTCATAGAACCTTGCAAGAGGCTGTTTTCAGGGACATTGCTCTCCTCTCAAGTGTGGGAGTTCAACTTGTAGTAGTTCATGGCGGGGGGCCAGAGATTAACCAATGGCTTCAGAAGCTAGGTATCCAATCTGAATTCCGTGACGGGTTAAGAGTTACTGATGCCAAAACAATGGATGTAGTTGAGATGGTTCTTATGGGGCGAGTTAATAAACAAATTGTTAATGGCATCAACAAACTTGGAGCACAAGCCGTTGGATTAAGTGGAATTGACGGAGGTTTAATCAAAGCTCGTCCATTAGAGAATGGAAGCCATGGATTAGTAGGAGATGTTGCAAGTGTGACTCCAGATCTTCTTGAGCCACTTCTTGCTAAAGGTTATGTCCCTGTTATATCTAGCGTCGCTCCCACAGTGAATGGTCGATCTCATAACATCAATGCCGATACCGTAGCGGGAGAACTTGCAGCATCTCTAGAAGCAGAAAAACTAATACTTTTAACTGATACGCCAGGTATTCTTAGGAATAAAGAAGATTCTTCTTCTCTAATTAGACAACTTCATTTATCAGAAGCACGTCAACTGATCGACGAAGGAATAGTGAGTGATGGAATGACGCCTAAGGCAAAGTGCTGTATAAGAGCACTCGCACAAGGTGTTGCGGCAGCTCATATCATCGATGGACGAATACCCCATGCCCTTCTTCTGGAAGTTTTCACTAACACAGGGATAGGAACGATGGTTGTAGGGAGTTGAGCATGGAGTCTGCCCTAGCATTCGCTGAGGCGGCCTTAGCAAGAGGTGACTACAGTCAAAGTTTAAACGTACTTGAAGAGTTATCAGAAGATCATCCTCTAAATACTCCTGAAGGTTCAAAGATCAGAATGCTAATGATCACCGCCTTAATGGGGAGAGGTGATGAGGAGAAAGCAATATCGATTTGTCGAAAACTAACCCACTGTAGAGACAATGAACTTCGCCAGTCATCCAAACAATTATTATCTGTATTGGAATCACCAGCTTTGGCGCGACCTGCTAATTGGTCTATTCAACTTCCCAGCCTAGACATAACACCTCTTGAGGGAAATAAGATCTATTCAAGAAGCAAAAAATCTATACAAGAAAAAACTGAACAGCTACCACCGACAGGCCCGACAAGTGGAATGGGATTTGGTTTCTTAACTGTAGTCCTAACCATACTTACTGGGTTAACTATTCTTTTAAGTGGGTGTGTTCAAGTAACAACTGAAATAGACTTAGCTGGACCTGATAGAGTGCAACTCAAATGGGAAATAGAAAGCAATAATGGGCAACTACTTCCATGGCAGAAGGAGTTTGAGAATTCTCTAACAAATCTAACTTCAGGAATAGATATCTTTACTACCCCTGAGGGGGTTCAAAAGATTAAAACTTCAACATTGCGATCTAGAGAAGCAAATCTAATGCTTCAAAAGACATTTTCAACAGCCGCCGAATCTGCAGGATTTGAAATAACTCCACCGATTCTTTCGCTAAAAGAAAAGAACTGGCTAATCGGAGTTTATCAAGACTTTAAGTTAATAGTTGATTTAAAAGATCTAAAGCAAGTGCCAGGTGTCAAACTTTTTGTTCGCATCAATGATACAGATAATATGTATTGGCAAATACAATTAGGAGAAGTAAACATACTTAAATTTGAGCAATGGCAATGGAATAAGCTTGGCCTAGGAATAATTTTAATATTTTCATTACTTAGCTTAAATCTGATCCTTCAAAGAATTCGATTAGGTCTGGGATTTGGATTCCCTGAACTCCCCCCATAAAGCATCCACTAATTTCTTATTCAACAAAATCACAACTGAAGTGGATCTGGATCTACTGCAAGACTTACCCCGCGGGGGAGACAAGACCATAATTCTCTTCCTTGCGGAAGTGGCAAAGAGCTTCCCTCAGGGCCATGCAACAAAAGTTGCCATCGACTTTTTCCAGACACCTTGGCAATGAGAGCAGGGGCTGGTCCCACTAACCACCATCCCTTTGAATCACATATAGGTCTTATTTGTTCAGCCAATCCAGCAGCGGCTGTAGCAGTAACTGAAGCTGACTCGCCCGACAATCGAAGTAGGCATGCCCTACTAAAAGGGACCAGACCTGACTCCCTTCTTAGTTCTAATTCCTTTTTCAGAAACTCTTCATACCGACCATCTATTAAGTGCAAAATCACAGGATGATCTGGGCAGTAAGTCTGAATCAAAACTTGACCAGGGCGCTCACCTCTTCCCGCGCGTCCAGCAAGTTGCATAAAAAGTTGAAGGCTCTGTTCGGTCGCCAACAAATCAGGCCGATGCAATAGTCCATCTGCCGCTAATACAACTGCAAGAGTTACTCGAGGCAAATCAATACCCTTAGCAAGCATTTGAGTTCCTATAAGCACATCCGCTTCACCAGCAGCAAATTTTGAAAGTATTAGCCGATGACCATCGCGACCTCCTGTCGTGTCTTTATCAAAACGCAAAAACTTTAATTCCTCTAATTCTTTCTCAAGATGATCCATCACCCTTTGAGTACCTGCCCCAAAAGGTTTAAAAGCAGTAGAGCCACATTTATTACAAAAGGAGTGAATCGTTGAGCGATGGTCGCACCAGTGACAACGCAACCAATGCTGTCCTTGAGCACCTTTATGGACAGTTAGCGCTACATCACAATTTGGGCATTGCACTACTTCACCACAACTTCTGCAGCTCAAAAAGCTGCTATAACCACGCCTTGGTACTAAAACTATCGCCTGATCCCCAACCTCTTTCAATGCTAAAAGCTGCTTCATCAAAGATCGGCTAATAAGTTGCCGATGGCCTGCAGCTAATTCCTGACGCATATCAACAACATGAACACTAGGTAGAGGCTTATTAGAAATTCTTCGACTTAATCGAGCAAGGGAGATAGTCCCATTAGGAGCAAGGTTTTTCCATGTAGATAAAGAAGGAGTTGCGCTGCCTAAAACAACTCTTGCTCCAGTGCTAACTGCGCGGGTCAAAGCAATATCTCTAGCGTGATAGCAAGGCATAGGAGATTCCTGTTTATACGAACTGTCATGCTCTTCATCGAGAACAATCAAACCCAAAGGTGCAAGGGGAAGGAAAACAGCTGAACGAGTTCCTACTAATACAAGTGGTTTTGAAGATTCAAGGGCTATACGCCAATTAGCAACACGCTCTTTGTCACTGCATCCACTGTGATATTCCAATACCTGGGAACCAAAACGCCTTCGAAACCGATCAACCAATTGTGGAATCAATCCAATTTCTGGCGCAAGAACTAAACAATTTCTGCCCGCAGCCAATTCATTAGCGGCTATTTGAAGATAAACCTCTGTCTTTCCTGATCCTGTAACACCCCATAGCAACAAAGCCTCACCAGGTAATTGTGAATCAAAAGTCTTAATCGCAGCTATTTGTTCATCAGTCAAAGATTGAGATGGTTCTAATTCAGTTGAATCAACATCCAAAGATTTAGAAAATACTTGAGGTTTTTGAATTAATTGGCGCTTCTCACGGCTAACTCTTCCTCTAGAAATAAGACTTTTAATAATTCCAGGTGAAAATCCCTCCTCATAAAGATCCTTCTGCCAGATTCCTCCACCTAGCTTCTGAAGATGATTTTCTAATTCCTCTTGCCGCTTTGTAAGAACACCATCCTTCAAACAGACCTTTTCAAGAGATATCCACCAAAGACTTTTAGTATCTATATTTAATTTCTTTTTACCTAGCCAACCTGGTGGCAAGGCAGCTTTAAGCATGCGGAAAGTACTTATATGGCAGTGACTTGCTATATCTTCTAACCATTCACGCCATTCAGAATCAACGGCAGCCTGTTGAACAATAGCTTCCACATCTGCTAGAGAATTTCTCCCAGATAGTGATTGATTTGTTTCTTCGTTTTTATTTGATAACTTAATACGCCTTGCTACTACAAGCCCATTCATTGGTCTACCCCTTAGTTTCACCCTAACCAAATCCCCTAGATCAACCCCCAACTGATCATTGTCTTTATAAGTAAAACAACGCCCTTCCCTTCCCACATCTAGCCACACATCTACTTCTGCGTAGTGGCATTGAGAGTCAATACTTGCGGACGTCACAAGTTTTTTTTAGACTTAAGTTGTTGGACAGCCCAAAGGCTGTTGTCGGGACAGTGCAGAGTTCCGTCCAGTGGGAAGACAAGAAGCATGAACCGCTTTGGGTACCCCCCATATCAAGGTATGCCGGTCTGAGAAAGCCCCTGACAGCCCTGCCACGATCCACATTTTTATCTTTTTCAGTTTCCACATCTAAACCCATCACAATTCTTATCTAATCTGATTAATACGATCATCGAACTCTTCGGAGAATTGTTGATCATCTTCCATTATCACGATTTAACCAAAGATCTTGTGTTGTGTTTCAGGTGTTATAGCCAAATCGGCATCGTTTTTTTACAAAATTGTGTATTTCGATTAGCCGATTCACCTTGTTAGTTCGCGTGTCCTGAAATGAGCCCAGCCGCTACCAAATCAACAGCTTCAAAATCTAAAGTTAATGGGGATTCCCAAAAACTTTCAGCTGTCGAAGGGAAAGTAAAAACCAATGCCACAAAAGTTAAGCCCAAAAAATCAAAAGTAGTTTCTAGTTCATCTTCAAAGAACTCAAATTCAAAAACCAAAAAGGTTAATTTGCAAAGTCAATCATTAGATACAGCGGCAGACCAACTCCTCGCTGAAGCTTCATTAGACAAAGACAAGGTTCAAGAAAGCCTACCCACAACTTCTGCTCTCTCAATCAGTGAACAAGAAGCAAGAGCGAGAGCCTTAGCGAGCATCAAAATTGGTCCTAAAGGGGTTTATACCGAAGATTCAATCAGGGTTTATCTCCAAGAGATTGGTCGCATAAGACTACTAAGACCTGATGAAGAGATTGAGCTGGCAAGAAAAATTGCAGACCTCCTGCAATTAGAAGAACTCGCAGCCCAATTTGAGAGTGAGAATGACCACTATCCATCAACAAAAGAGTGGGCAGCACTTGTAGAAATGCCACTAATAAAATTCCGTCGAAGGTTAATGCTTGGAAGAAGAGCAAAAGAAAAGATGGTTCAGTCAAACCTTCGCTTAGTTGTCTCTATCGCGAAGAAATATATGAATAGAGGTCTTTCCTTCCAAGATCTAATTCAGGAAGGGAGTCTGGGTCTGATAAGAGCTGCTGAGAAATTTGATCATGAAAAAGGCTACAAATTCTCTACTTATGCGACCTGGTGGATTCGCCAAGCAATTACAAGAGCAATTGCCGACCAAAGTCGAACTATTCGACTTCCAGTACATTTATATGAAACAATCTCACGAATCAAAAAGACCACAAAAGTTCTAAGTCAAGAGTTCGGAAGGAAACCAACAGAAGAAGAAATTGCCGAAAGTATGGAAATGACAATTGAGAAGCTTCGGTTTATAGCAAAAAGTGCTCAACTTCCTATCTCATTAGAAACTCCTATTGGCAAAGAGGAAGACTCACGCTTAGGAGATTTCATAGAAGCAGATATCGAAAATCCAGAACAAGATGTTGCAAAGAATCTACTTCGAGAGGATTTAGAAGGTGTCCTCGCCACCCTAAGTCCTAGGGAAAGAGATGTTCTTCGTCTCCGTTATGGACTTGATGATGGCCGGATGAAAACACTAGAGGAAATTGGACAAATTTTTGATGTCACCCGTGAACGAATTCGACAAATTGAAGCCAAAGCACTGAGGAAACTTCGCCATCCCAATCGTAATGGAGTGCTCAAAGAATACATAAAGTAACCAGGCAGAAATCGGCAAAACCCAATAAAAATATAATTATTACTCAAGTTGAGGGATCATCTAAGTATAATTTAAATTAAAGAATTATTATTAATTAGCTAATATATAAAGTGTAGTCAGCCATATATGAGTAAGGACAAAAATTGAAATTAAAGATTTTGGGATTGCTATATCATTGGGAATCTTCAGACTAAACATCGATCTAATAACGGATTGTCAGACTTGATGATTTTTGAAGGTTGCTTGTTTAATCTAAATAGGTTCCAATAATCTTCACTTCATCAATGCCTCTCGACCAACTGCGCATCGCCTCTCGCCGAAGCCAGCTGGCCATGGTCCAGACAACCTGGGTTAAGCAAGAACTAGAACGAAAACATCCAGATCTAACAATCTCCGTTGAAGCCATGGCTACGCAAGGAGACAAGATACTTGATGTAGCACTTGCCAAAATTGGAGACAAAGGTCTTTTCACTAAAGAACTAGAAGCTCAAATGCTTATTGGTCGAGCGGAGATAGCAGTTCATTCCCTCAAAGATCTTCCTACCAACCTCCCCGAAGGGCTAATACTTGGATGCGTTACTGAACGCGAAGATCCTGCAGACGCATTAGTAGTAAATAAAAAAAATGCCGAACACCAATTAGAGACTCTTCCAACCGGCTCTGTAGTAGGGACAAGTTCTCTTAGAAGGCTCGCGCAATTACGTCATAAATATCCAGATCTGGTTTTTAAAGATGTTCGAGGAAATGTCATAACCCGTCTAGAAAAACTTGATTCAGGCCAATATGACTGTTTAATTCTTGCAGCAGCAGGCCTAACCAGACTTGGTTTTGAGAATCGAATTCATCAACTTATTCCTAGTGAAATTTCTTTACATGCTGTTGGACAAGGAGCATTAGGAATTGAATGTGTAGGAGATAGACCTGAAGTACTAGAGATAATTCAAAGCCTTGAACACAAACCTACAACCCTTCGATGTCTTGCTGAAAGGTCCTTGTTAAGGGAATTAGAAGGTGGTTGCCAGGTGCCAATAGGAGTAAATAGTAAAATCGAATCTCAAGAGTTAATCCTTACAGGGATGGTTGCAAGTTTGGATGGTCAAAGATTGATACGAGATGAAAAACGTGGCTCTATTGATAATCCTGAGCGAATTGGAATAGATCTTGCTAATGCACTTAAAGATCAAGGTGCTGAAGAAATCTTAAGAGAGATCTTTGAGACAGTTAGACCTGAATCTTAAATTAATAGACTATTAATTTAAAGTTGAATATCTATAAATTTAATCGAAATTTGCTCCTATCTATTCAGATTCTAAGAGCAATAGGTCAAAGGAATTGAGCCTAAAGTTAAAAGAATAAAGCCCTTTAATCTACTAATCTTGGAGCAATCTCTGATAGATAACGAGCCTCACATCCTTTAATTATTTGAACAGCCTTTTCAGTACCAAAAAAGCCGTTAACTTTGCAAGTTCCAGGCTTCTTCAGGTCCTTATAGTGTTCCCAATAATATTTTGTTTCTTTTAGCCAATGCTCACCTAACTGTTCAAAACTAATTATGTGATCCATTCGTTTGTCATCTGCTAAAACAGCAATCACTTTGTCATCTACTTCCCCTCCATCATCAAAGGTCATAACACCTATTATTCTTGCCTCCACAATTGAGCCTGGAATCAAGGCCTCAGTTACGCCAACAATTTCTATATCTAAAGGGTCTCCATCTTCGTCCCAAGTCCTCGGTATACAACCATACGCGAATGGATAAGCCAGAGACGAGTAACCAACTCGATCCAGTTTTAGGTGACCTGTCTCAGTAATTAGCTCATATTTGTTAATGGTATTTGAATTGAGCTCAACAATAGTATTGAGTCGCAATTCACTTTCATCTGCGAATGCTGGCAAAACATGCAATAAGTTAGGCATGCTTCGACTTGGAGCCTGTTCAATGTTGGCCATACTGTGCACAAAATCCCAGCTGACTATCTTACGAGGTGCTATTAAGTCTTTCTAATTTTTTCTTCAAATAGTTGAGGAAAGCGGAACTTGAAAGAGGAGAACCTGTTACCCGCTTAACTAAATCTTCTGCATTCATTTTTCGTCCGTGAACATGAACTTCCTTCCTCAACCAAGCAAGGAGCTTCTCATCAGTAGCGTCACGAATACAGGCTTCTATTGGTTCTTCATCTTCCAAAGCCATCTCTTTTAAAGACCTGTTCATTGCTTCGGCTAATTGCGCACTAATTAAATGCCCCAGCAAATAAGACGGGAAATAACCAAATTGCCCCTCGCTCCAGTGAACATCTTGCAAGCAGCCCTCACTATCATTCTTTGGGCTCACTCCAAGAAGAGATTTATATCTACTATTCCATTCTCCAGGCAAGGCTTCAACCTCTAAGCCTCCCTCTAATAAAGCTATTTCCAATTCGGTGCGAATAAGAATATGCAGACCATAACTAAGTTCATCAGCCTCAACACGATTAGCACCAGGAATTAAGGGGTTCATGGCATGCCAAAGATCTAGTCCACATTTCAATGGAGCGCCCTCCTTTGCAAAAAACGGCCAAAATCTTTCTGAGAAGGATTCACTCCGAGCAATTCTGTTCTCCCAAAATAAGGACTGGCTTTCATGTACTCCCATAGACGTTGCCTGGCCAAGAGGCCAAGCAAACCACTGATGGCTTTGAATAGGTAAACCCTGCTCGTACAAGGAATGTCCCCATTCATGAGCAGTTGCCAAAAAACATGACAGCGGCTGTCCAAGAACTACACGTGTTGTTAGGCGAAAGTCCTTTGGTCCAAGAGTTATTGAAAATGGATGTGGAGATGTTGCTACACAGGTGACATTGGTGTCTCTCCCCCATTCCTTAAGAAGTTGATTGCAAAGATTCTTCTGAGACCTCGCATCAAGGTCCCATAGCGGTCTAACAATCCTTTTCCAACTTCTAACATCCTCAATAAGTTCGGGAAGAGACTCTCGAAGGGGACTAAACAACTCCTTCAAACGAACAATGCTTAAATCAGGCTCGAATGGTTGAGCAAGCGTTTCCCAACAACTCCTCGGTTCTGACAATTGTTTTGCTTGCTCCTGTCTAAGCACAATGAGCTGTCGCAATGCAGGCGCAAAACAGCCAAAGTCAGAACGTGCTCTAGCTTGTTGCCAAAGGTTGTAGCCTTTTGCCTTTGAAGTCGCAATCTGACTTACCAAATCAGGGTCGAGACGCTTTTGCCGCCTTAGATCCTCTTCTAAGAGCTCTAGATTTCTACTTCGCTCTTCAACAATTCTTTCATCTAAATCTCCAGATTGACTAATCTGCTGAAACTCAACCTTGGCCTCAGCAATCAGTTCTTCAAAGTGATCACTACTCTGTCTTGAATGAAGATGCCTTGCTAAAAGGCTCAATTGCTCGGCTCTCCAAGAGGCCGATTCAGATGGCATAGTGGTGTTCTGATCCCAGTACAAAGTGCTCTGTATAGAGCCCAAAAGCTGTGTCTCATGCAAATACTCGCCCAACCGATGCCAAGCAAGCCCAGGCAAGACTGAATTTCTCACTGAAATAACCATATATAGAAGCTAGCTGTAAGTCCTCAGCCTTTTGAAGAGATATCTACCTTTGGAAATCAAATAGAAAAGTTGTAATGGCTCTCAAATCCATAGCGCTCTACAAAAAAGTCTTTTTCCATTACCAATTGCAAATCACAACAAACAAATGAGCTCCAACAGAGTCAAAGTGATTAAAAGCACTATCTATACCAAATCTAATATCTTGCAAGTTTCACGAAAAGCGCAAAATCTCCAAACATCTCACCATAAAGATGCAAGGTATGAATCCTATCCATCCCTTCACGATAAGAATTACCACCATCCTCTATTTAGATAATAAGTAGACATGTCGATACCCACAAAGTCAAAGCAAATCGATATCTATTGAAGTTTCAAAGTTCGAACTCCACTAAACAACTTTGGCTACATATTCAAATAGATAATCTATAAACTATTTCTTCCTAAAATAGCTTATAAAGCAGAAGAATGATCCCTTCGAACTACAAAGTTCCTCAAAATCAACGAGAGCCCTTCCAGAATCAATCAGTTGCTAATAAGCTTTTAAGAATATCTTCTAAAGTATATATATAAACTAATCATGTTTAAACTATCTAAGTAGATTTAATCCATCTCACAAATTCTTTTTTAGGGTCTCTAATTTCATCAATGTGAGTATAAAAATAATTTTTCCATCCAACGGAAGGAAGGCCAGCAAATACCATCAAATTAAGGGGATAATCCTCAGAGTCAGTGCAGCGTCGAAAATCATCTCGGAAGAGAAAAATTGGTTTGTCCAATGCAATTGCAATACCTAACTCCACCATCACTCCTTCGTCAGGTGGAGTTCCATTGACAATTGCGAAGATTGCATCAGCCTCCTTCACATCTTTTAAATCAGCTAGCGCGACCTTGTTAGCCCATCCTGGCCTAGAGAAGTCAACCTGAGAATTCCTAGAGAAAGGCTCCCAAACCTCTACGCCCATATTTTCAAGTAATTCAACAAAATCAGGTAGCAGCCTTTCTCTCCATTGGGATGAAAATCCATAAGGAGAGGCTAAATAAACAGTTTTAAGAATCATAGATTTCTAGAAGTAAGTTTGTAGTTACGCTCATCAACTTCTGCAAAGTTTCGATCCTCCCAAGGGAAAATAATCCATTCAGTGGAACCAGTTACTTCCACAGAGAACCACCATTCAGGTTCAACCTTACTTAACCAAACAAATGCAGTAATGTTAGGAATTTCTCTAACTTGATTAAGTGTGGATCCTGTTTCATAAACATCATCAACAATTAATGAGCTAGGCAAGGGTTCACTCAAAAATGGAATTCGCAAAGAATGGCTTAACGCGACAGCCAAGCAAAGCCCCCCTCGTGGAAAACCGTAGACACCACTTAACTTCTTATCATTACATTCTTCAGTAATGCTGTTGATACAATTATTGAAATCGGCCCAATTCAAAACCCTCATAACAGAACAGATTAATTCGACTGTTTCCTATAACCAGTTTGCTTGTTCTCTTCGTGAATGCAAAACGACTTCGAGTAATCAACAGTACTTTTTTATAAAGTAATCAAAAAGGAAACATAGCGTATGAGTTTCGTAGCATTGACTTGCAGTTAAGAGCGAATTCATTCATAACTAAAAAGTAGTTGAAGTTTCTGGTCTGTAAATGAAACAGATCCTTTCTGAGCTTTCAGTAGAAACCCCTGGCGAGGGCTTCACAGATATCACTTCTACAATCAATGAATGGATAGTCAGGAACAAAATATCTCAAGGCATATTGGTGATCTCAATTCAACATACAAGCTGCAGCCTAACGATTAATGAGAATGCCGATCCAAGAGTGTTAGAAGATCTTTCTTCCTACATGAGAGCACTAGTACCAGAAGAAGGCGTCCGGCCTATCGGTGGGGAAGGCCAATATTTTGCATATCAACACTCTGAGGAAGGTGCTGATGACATGCCAGCACACATCAAAACAGCACTCACTTGTAGTTCCTTAAGTCTAAGTATTGATAAAGGAAAACTTGTTTTAGGTACATGGCAAGCTGTTTATCTTTGGGAACATCGTTACTTAAGGCATTCCAGACAAATCTGTTTACATGCAATCGGATAAATCCTAGAACTTAATAAAATATCTAAGGAAGCAACTAACGCAACACTAATCACTACAAGAAATGCCTCCAACCTGAAAGAGGTGGTTTCATGAAGCCACAGTCCCCCCGCCGTGATATCAGAAGAAGGATCCAAAAAAATATGGACTTACTTATTGATCGAATTCATGGTGTAACAAATGACGCTAATTCCATTAACTACACAAGGATGAAATGAAAGCAAAGCTTCTTGAAACAGAAGAGCTCAGCTCTTTACATAAAGAGATTCCAACATGGGAGGTTCATCAGTCACGATTACGCAAAAGATGGCAATTCTCAAATTTTGTGGAGGCCTTTGGCTTTATGACGAGAGTAGCTTTAATAGCAGAAGCCATGAACCATCATCCTGAATGGAGTAACGTCTACTCAACAGTGACAATTGAATTAACCACCCATGACGTAAACGGGTTGAGTCATAAAGACGTTCAACTTGCTAAAGCGATCAATTTGCTTGATTAAAGGCGGCTCAAGGAAAAACATCACTATCGCT
>QCRS01000004.1 GCA_003211755.1 Prochlorococcus sp. AG-463-F15
TGTAGATTCTTCACCTTTATTGGATAAAGCCTGGGCAGAAGAAGCAGGTATTGGGTGGATTGGTAAACACAGCAACCTAATTAACAACGGAAATGGTTCTTGGATGGTCTTAGGTCATCTCTTAACTACCGAGCCTCTAGTCGCAGACAAGCCAGCAATACCAAGCTGTGGGAAATGCCAAGATTGCATAGACGCATGCCCAACAAATGCAATAACTGAACCCTTTGTCGTCGATTCAAATCGGTGTCTTGCTTACCATACTATTGAAAATAGAGATCCAGAGTTGCCGAACAACATCTACTCATCATTAGGTACATGGATAGCTGGTTGTGATATCTGCCAAGAAGTTTGCCCATGGAACCACAAAAAACTTATAAGCAGTAAAGATCCAGAAATGCAACCACAAAAATGGGTGTTGGAGCTTACAAAAAACCAAGCACTTTCTTGGAGTGATGAACAATGGAATAAACGACTTAAAGGGTCTGCCCTAAAAAGAATTAAACCTTGGATGTGGCGCCGAAATGCTAAAGGAATACAAAATGAGTTTTAAAATTACTCTATAAAAAGTTGCAATCTTAAAATGACTCTAAAACATTACAATCTTGGCCCAAAGAAACGTTTTTTATTAGGTTCAATAATAGGAATAAGTCTAATGTTTATAGGCACTCCTAGTAAAGCATTTGTACCTTATATTTATGAACCAAGCATAAATGATTTAAAAAGTACAAGCATTGATTTAGGAAAAACAGCTGCACAGTTACTTCATTTTGGTCAAACAAAAGAAGCTTCTAGAATAGCCAAGTTAGCTGTCAAATTAAACCCAATAGATGAAAGACTTTGGGCAATACTTGCCGAAACACAGGTGAGAAGAAATTTATTGAAAGAAGCAAGTATATCACTAGCAAAAGCAAAAAATCTTAACCCTAAGAATGCCAAGCTTTGGTTTGCGGAAGGATCTTTACAGCTACAACAAAAAAACCCTAGGAAAGCAATATCTCTCCTTAAAAAGGGTTTGTCAATTGAACCTGAAAATGCCAATGCATATTTTCAGTTGGGTAATGCAAGAATAATTCAATCAAAACCATATCTTGCATTAAAAGCCTTTGAAAAAGCCTCACAATATAAGCCAAAATTTTGGGAGGCTATTAACAATCAAGGTTTAGTACTTTTTGAAATGGGAAAAACAGAAGAAGCAATTATTATTTGGCGTAATGTACTAAATATCAACGAAAATCCAGAACCAATGCTAGCCCTAGCAGCAGCACTAAATCAATTACAAAACCCCAATAAAGAATCATTAGATCTTGCAAAAAAAGCTCTTGCTAAAAACCCAAATTACGTCTTATCTCAACATCAAGCAGAACAACTTTGGGGTAAGAAACTGCAAGAAGCAGTAAAAGAACTTTTCAAAGACCCAGACTTGAAAGATGACGTAGAACGCGCATTGGCAAACTCGAACTAAAACAAAGGATCATGAAAAAAAAACTGTTCAGAGACAAATAGATCAGTAGGCTGTGCGCTATTCGCCCTCTAATCCCTAATTTGGATGGCCGAGGAGCGCCTACAACCCATTTCGCTGCAGCAAGAGATGCAGCGCTCTTACCTCGAATACGCAATGAGCGTAATCGTAGGTCGAGCTTTACCTGATGTTCGAGATGGTCTCAAACCCGTTCAAAGACGCATTCTATTTGCGATGTATGAGCTAGGCCTCACACCAGATCGCCCATATAGAAAATGTGCTCGAGTCGTAGGAGATGTATTAGGCAAATATCATCCACATGGAGATCAGGCTGTTTATGACGCACTTGTAAGACTGGTCCAAAGCTTTTCTAGTCGTTATCCCATTCTTGATGGTCATGGAAACTTTGGATCTGTAGATGATGATCCACCAGCAGCAATGCGATATACAGAAGCACGTTTGGCACCAATAGCTCACCAAGGATTACTGAATGAAATCGGCTCAAAAACTGTTGAGTTCGCTCCAAACTTTGATGGATCCCAACAAGAGCCAACCGTTCTTCCTGCCCAATTACCATTTCTTCTGTTAAACGGTTGTTCTGGAATTGCAGTTGGAATGGCTACAAGTATTCCACCTCACAATCTAAATGAAATAATTGATGGGGTTATAGCATTAACAAAAAATCCAACTCTATCTGATGATAAATTACTAAATATTATTCCTGGACCCGACTTTCCAACTGGAGGTGAAATTCTATTAGGTAGTGGAATAAGAGAAACATATATCAAAGGAAAAGGCAGCATCCCGATGAGAGGATTAACTCATGTTGAAGAGATTCAACCAGGGAAAGGGAAACATCGCCGAAGTGCGATTATTGTTACAGAATTACCATATCAACTTAGTAAAGCTGGTTGGATAGAAAAATTAGCAGAACTTGTTAATGATGGAAAAATAAATGGTATTTCTGATATTAGAGATGAAAGTGATCGCGATGGAATGAGAATAGTAGTTGAACTAAGAAGGGATGCTAATTCAGAAAAAGTTATCGCAGATTTGCAAAGACGAACTTCACTACAAAGTAACTTTGGCGCCATCCTACTTGCTCTTGTTGATGGTCAACCCAAACAACTTTCATTAAGATTACTATTAGAAAAATTTATTGAATATAGAGAGCTAACTCTTATTAAAAGAACAAAATATTTACTGAACAAAACATTAGATAGGCTAGAAATTGTTCAGGCATTAACAAAAGCATTGAAACACCTAAGACCAGTAATAGAAATGATTGAGAAAGCAAAAGATGCTTTGGATGCAAAAGCCAAACTCATGGTTAGGCTAGAAATAAATGAAACTCAAGCAGAAGCAGTTTTAGCAATGCCATTAAGACGATTAACAAGCTTAGAGCAAAAAAGTTTGCATCAAGAAATTAAAGAACTAATTTCCAAGAAAACTCAACTAGAAATATTGCTACAAAATAGAGATAAGTTAATAGAAACCTTAGTCAATGAACTAAAGCAAATAAAAAAACAATTTGGCAATGCAAGACGAACAAGACTTGTAGAAGGTGGTGACCAACTTTTAGCAGAAAAAATTGCACATCAAAGACCTAATGCTGAACTACAAAGAAAACAAGCATTTGCAGCCCTGCCCACTGAAGGAAGATTACTCATTCAAGAAGATAATCAAGTAAAAATTGTCAGCCCACAAATACTTGGAAGACTCCACTTAAATGAAACATGTGAGCTGGGGGAAGAACCTTCCCCTGCAAGATTAATTTGGCCAATAGAGTCAAAACCAAAGATCTTAGCAATCACATCAGAGGGTAAAGTTGCTTTGGTTAAATGGGAATTTGCAGGACAACAACCTGGCCTCATAGATAAGTTTCTGCCTGGTGGAATAGAAAGAAAAAGAATAGTTAACCTATTACGTTTACCAGATAATGAATCATTAAGTCTGGGCCTTCTAAGTAGTGATGGAAGGTTTAAAAGATTACCTATTGAAGAAGTAGTGGATTTATCAGGAAGAGCTATGACAATATTAAAATTAAAAGAAGGTGTCTATCTTAAATCAGCTGTGATATGCAATCAAAATGGAGAGGTCGCAATTGTTAGTTCATTAGGAAGAATATTAAAATTTGAAATCAACAACGAAATAATTCCCTTAATGGGTAAGCTTGCGCAAGGACCATTAATGATGAAAACTTTCCCAGGAGAAACAATAATTGGAGCAGTATCAACACCTAAGAGTTGTGAGAGCAACTTAGTTATTGCAACTAAGTGCGGAAAAATAAAAATAATCAACTTCAAATCATTGAGAAAATGTCAAAAAGGTGACCTTGGAGAAATTTCTATATATTTAAAAGATTCTAAAAAAGAAATAGATAGAGTTGTTGATGTCTACAATGGAAAATCATTAGGATGTGTTATTAGTACTAAAGGCAAAAATGCTCGAATATCAATTCAAGAGTTAGAAGCTATACCAACTAAAGAAAATAATCCATTAAAGTTAAAACAGGACGAATTTATAAAAAAAGTGATCCCTTTAATTACTCCAGAAACAGAATCATGATAAATATTCTCTTTCAACCCATGCTAAATATTCATCAGTAACAGTACCTGTAATATAGTCACCCGTAAAACAAGACAAGTCAAGGTCTTTTACTATTGAATTATTAATAATGGAGTGTTTCAAGTCATCAACTTCTTGATATATCATTTTATCAATAGATAATTCCTTTTCTATTTCAGAAATTGATCGATTATATGCAATCAGTTCATAACGACTAGGCATGTTAATTCCATATACATGTGGGAAGCGGACAGGAGGTGCAGCTGAAGTAAATGTGACTTTATTAGCTCCAGCAAATTTAGCCATTTGAACAATCTGTTGAGAAGTCGTTCCTCTAACAACAGAATCATCAACAATTAATATATTTTTATTTTTAAATTCAGTACCCATTGCATTCAATTTTTGACGAACTGACTTCTTACGCTGCAATTGACCTGGCATAATAAAAGTTCTTCCCACATAACGATTTTTAAAAAATCCCTCACGATATTCAATTCCTAATTGCCTAGCGACCTGCATTGCTGCAGGTCTAGAAGAGTCGGGAATAGGCATAACTACATCTACATCACCTGAAGAAATATATTTTTTTATTGTCTCTGCAAGAGAATCCCCCATACGTAATCTCGCTTCATATACAGAAATACCATTCATAATTGAATCTGGTCTTGCTAAATAAACATATTCAAAAGAACAAGGAAAGAGTTTTGGATTTTTGGAACATTGTTCAGAATAGAATTCTCCATTGGAAGAAATAAATACTGCTTCACCTGGTTCTACATCTCGTACAATTTGATAATCATTATTTTCAATAACCAAAGACTCACTAGCAAGAATCCAATCAAAACCATTTGATGAATTAGTTCTTTTGCCTATAACTAAAGGTCTAATGCCAAATGGATCTCTAAAAGCCAAAACACCATGACCAGCAATTAATGCAATGGAGGCATATGATCCTTCTACCCTTTGATGAATAGATTTAACAGCATTAAAAATATGTTCAGGTGAAAAATCTTGGCCAGATATTTGATATTGCAATTCAGTAGCTAACACATTTAATAACATCTCAGTATCACTAGCGGAATTTGTATGACGACGATCCTTGCTAAAAAGATCCTTCTCTATTTCTCTAGTATTAGTAAGATTTCCATTATGAATAAGAATGATTCCATAAGGAGCATTTACATAAAATGGTTGTGCCTCTTCTTCGCGATCTGCTCCCCCTTTAGTAGCGTATCTAACATGACCTAATCCAATATTGCCTCTTAAAGAACGCATATCTCTAGTGCGATAAGCCTCCCGAACTTGTCCTTTGGACTTCCGTAGATGAAATACACTTCCATCCATCGTTGCAATTCCAGTTGAATCCTGGCCACGATGTTGGAGTAACAACAAACTATCGTAAATTTGTTGATTAACTTGATCCTTGGAAACAATTCCTACAATGCCACACATTAGATAATTTTCTCCTCAATTCATGTAATCAATTAAATTTAAATGCAAAAAACAAGTCAAGAGGAAAGCTGAGTATCCGCCTCTATTCGACGGGGAATTGCATTTTCAAAACAATCTTTCAACTGAGATACAGGAATATTCACAAGGTTGGCTCCCATCTGAGTAATCAAAAGTTTATTATCTGATCTAACTTTTCCTATCTTAATAGCAGGGACTGATCCAGGCGCTTGATTATTTACATCATTCAAGAATGATTGCCAAGAATCTTCATTTTCTGGAGAAATACTCACAATTACTCGAGCACCACCTTCAGCAAACAAAATTCTATCCAAACGAGCTTTACTAGCAGAAATTTCCCAATGAGCTCCTAAACCAGAAGAAATCGATGATTCTGCAAGTGCAATAGCAATCCCACCTTCAGATACATCATGAGCTGAACGGATATATCCTTCAACAATTGATTTGCGTAAAAAAGATTGAACTGATTTTTCTAGCTGTAAATCAATTTCAGGAGGTCTACCAATCAAGGAACCATGGATTACTTCCACATAACTACTAGCCGCCAAAGTTACACGAGAATCAGAATAAATATTTTCATCTAAAGGAACTCCTAACAGCCAAATTGAATCTTTAGGCTCTAGCCAAGCTTGCCCACAAATATTAGCCAAATCATTTATCAATCCAACCATGCCAACTACTGGTGTTGGTTGTATAGGTTGTAGTTTTCCATCTGGCAACCGAGTTTCATTGTACAAAGACACATTTCCACCAGTAATAGGAGTGTCTAAAACTTTGCAAGCTTTAGACAATCCTTCGCAAGCCGCAGCCAACTGCCAATAACCTTGAGGAGTCTCAGGAGAAGGAAAATTTAGATTATTTGTAATAGCTAAAGGCTCAGCACCAACACAACTAATGTTGCGCGCAGATTCTGCAACAGCTGCCATGGCGCCACGTTCTGGATCAAGTGATACCCAACGATTCGGACAATCAACGACAGCAGCAACTCCTCTATTAAAAGAAGACATCGAGTCAACCCCTTCTTGTGGTCGTAATCTAATAACTGCTGCATCAGCACTACCAGGAATCAATACAGTGTTAGCCTGAACTTGATAATCATATTGATTAAAAATCCAACGTTTAGACGCAATTGTTGGATCATCAAGCATTCTTAAAATGATTTGATTCCATGATAAAAATTGTTCCTTTTGATTACCTTTTTTATTACAAGAAATAATTCCATTTGCCTCTATTTTGGGTAGTTCACTTTCACTCCATTTCCAGGCTTTTTGAATAAAAGCTGGTGGTTCTTTAAGTAATTTATGTTGATTAATTGGAGTATCATCAGCCAAAGCACTCGCTGGAAGTTCAGCTGCTATTTTCCCCTGATATAAAACACGAACAACATTTTCTTTAAGAACTTTACCTACTACAGAAACTCTTAAGCCCCATCGAGTAAATCGCTCCATTAACTCTTTTTGGCGACTTGGTTTAACTACAAATAACATTCTTTCTTGAGATTCTGAAAGTAGAAACTCATAGGCTGTCATTCCAATTTCTCTAGCAGGAACAGAGTCAAGATCTAGCTCAATTCCAAGTGACCCTTTTGCTGCCATTTCTGAACAACTACAAGTAAGACCTGCTGCACCCATGTCTTGAGCTGCAACCACATCACCATTCTTAAAAGCCTCTAAACACGCTTCAATTAAACCTTTTTCTAAAAAAGGATCACCAACCTGCACTGCTGGACGGTCATCTAAAGAAGCATTTGTAAGCTCTGCGCTAGCAAAACTTGCACCTCCCATTCCATCTCGTCCAGTAGTACTTCCAACATATATAACTGGATAACCAATTCCTTCTGCTCCTGAGCAAACAATTTCATCTGTTTCCATTAATCCAAGTCCCATAGCATTGACTAATGGATTACCTGAGTAACTTGAATCGAAAGAAACTTCTCCTCCTACCGTTGGAACACCAACGCAATTTCCATAATGAGCAATTCCAGCTACAACTCCTTCCATTAATGAAATATTACGTTCATCTTCTATCGGTCCAAAACGCAAAGCATTTAGTAAAGCTATTGGCCTAGCTCCCATAGTAAAAATATCTCTAAGAATTCCTCCAACCCCTGTTGCTGCTCCTTGAAATGGCTCTAAAGCAGAGGGATGGTTATGACTTTCTATTTTAAAAACTAATCTTTGCCCATTATCTAAATCAACAACTCCAGCATTTTCACCTGGACCAACCAATATTCTTGAGCCCTGAGTAGGAAATTGATTAAGTAAAGGTTTTGAGTTTCTGTAACAGCAATGTTCTGACCACATAACACCAAACATCCCAAGCTCTGTTCTATTAGGAGCCCTTTTAAGCCGGTTACAAATTTCTTTGTAATCATCATTTTTTAACCCTTCTTCTAACAATGCTTTAGCAACATCGTAATCAACAGAGTTAAGCAATCTTTCAGTCAATTTTTGGGAATCATTACTAGAAAAATTTATAGACATAGATCAAATCCATGGATCATCCTTTTCCTTAAGACTATTAATAGGCCTTCTAGGATATCGGAATTGTTCAATTGATTCTAAATCATCATTTACTTCTTCATCTTGAAATTCATCGTTCCAATCCTCCAAAGGGTCTATATTAGTATTGGTATTACTTCTTGAGTGAAGGTTAAGTTTTTCCTCCCAAGGAGGTTCATCAAGCCATCCTTCTAAACGATTACTTGCATGATCACTAAATTCTTGGAGTTGATCACGCCAATTACGGGAACGTCTCAGCAAATCTTGTTTAATACTTGACTTTGAAATAGGTAAATCATCTAAAGAGTTTAAATTAATAGAAATCATTCCTGGTTGTTGATCTAAAATATGATCTATAAGCAAACGCCATCTACTTGTTCCTGGAATTCGTGGATCTGTACGAGAAATCAAGTAATGCATTATTTCACCACTTTTAGGTTGAAAAACAAGATCAACAACAGAACCAATTCTTTGACCATTTAAATTCAAAACATCTGCATTTAATAAAGTAGGAATTCGATCAATTGTAGATTGTTCAGTATTTGCAGGTAAACCTTTTACATAAACCTCCTCGTTACCTATTCCTCTTAACTGGTCTAATTTCCAAACAGTTCTAGATAACCCTAAATTAGAAGGCCTACTAAACCAACCCAACAACCTATGAACTGGAGGATGCATCCAACCAATTAATCCAGGTCCATGGTCTAAACCTTGATCACATCTAACACGATGCTTTAAAAGATCACTCAATAAAAATTGATTAGGTAAAGTCAATTTTCCGAACGAACTTGGACAGGCATCACTAAATATGTAAATCCCAAGGTATTATCTACTGGTAATAAAATAGCCGGAGTAGTTGGGGCATTACAACATAATTTGATTTGTTCTGAATCTATAGCCTTTAATCCATCCAAAAGATAACGAACATTAAAAGCTATTTGAACAGAATCACCTTGAAAATCCGCAGAAATAGATTCAGAACCACTTCCTACATCTTGAGCATCTGCAGTAATATGTATTTGTTGAGAGCTTGGTTCTGTTATTATTTTAACAACATTATTATGCTGATCTGCAAGAACAGCTATTCTTTCAAGAGCTGATATAAAAATTCTACGGTCAATAACAATTGATTTAGAAAAATTATCTGGTATTAATTGTTGATAGTTTGGATATGTTCCTTCTAATGTGCGACTAGTTACTACTTGATCAGCAGCTAGAAAAACAACTTGTCCTCTATCGCAAAAAAGTCTAACGATATCTTCACTCTTCCAACTAGATATTAATCTTTCTACTTCTCTTAATGATCGAGAAGGAAGAGTAACTGCAAAACTTGCTTCTTCATTTGAACTTTGATTAGATGAATCATTCTCATTATTTTGTATAGCATTATCCATGCTTAAAACAGCTAATCTATGGCCATCTGTAGCTGCGGCTTTTAAAGAACTAGTGTCAAAACTCAAATGAACACCAGTCAATAGTTGCTTTGCTTCATCTGTACTGCTAGCAAAAAGAGTTCCACGAAGAGCTTGAATCAAAGCTTTTGCATTTACTTTAAAAGAAGTCCCACTTTCTACCAAAGGTAACTCTGGGAACTCATCTGCAGACATTCCTCGCATTTGATAACTTCCACCCTTACTAATTAGCTCAATCTGCTCACTACCAGAATCAAAAGACAATGAAACTGGATATTCACTAGAGAGTCTGGAAACTATTTCTCCAAACAACCTTGCAGGGAGAGTAATAGCACCACTTTTCTCAACAGAAGCTGAAAAAGAAGTTTGAATACCAAGATTCAAATCAAAGCCAGTAAGGCTTAAACGTCCTGTTCCTTCATCAGCAGTTAATAAAACGTTTGCCAATACAGGATGTGTTGGCCGTGAAGCAACAGCTCTACTTACAAGCTGCAGAGCTGTATTGAGTTCTCCTTGAGAGCAAACTAGTTTCATCGAGTCAACCTAACGACGAAACGGACGAAAAGTACACCTACATTTTCATAACAACTTCAGAAGTGCAATCTTTTTTAGCTTATTGGCATCTACTGTTTTGTTTCTAATATTTTTTATTGATAAAGAATATAACTAGTAGTAGTAGGGCCTGAGGAAACCATGGAAAACCGTTGAAAGCCTTGTAGTGGTCTAGGAAAAAATTAAAATTACCTGTGGAAACTTTTACGCAGGAAGTGGAAAAAGAACTCCCTTTCTACGATTTTTTTGAGGCTTGAAAAAATCAAGCCAAAACAGGCTCTGATTTTCTCGGTTTTCCCCAGGTCAGACTCCTTCCTTGGCTGCTTTTCCTCGGACAGAAAAAGTTTTGTCCATAACATTTTGTTGTTTTTAAAGCCCCATTCTTTGAGCGATTGTTTGAATTTCTGGCTCTAAACCAGAAGAGAAGGAAGCATCATTATTATTAATTGCACAATCAGGGTCTTTAAGGCCATTTCCAGTTAAAACACAAACAATGGTGGCGCCATTTTGAATTTCATTTTTACGTTTTAATAAACCAGCGACAGAGGCAGCACTGGCAGGTTCGCAAAAAATTCCTTCTTCTTTTCCAAGTAATTTATATGCTTCTATGATTTCTTTATCGGTAACATCTAGAAAGGCACCATTACTTTCTTTTTTTGCAATTAATGCTTTTTCTCTATTAACAGGATTACCAATTCTAATAGCTGTAGCAATGGTTTGTGGATTATCGATAACTTTTCCTATAACTAATGGTGCAGACCCACTAGCCTGAAAACCCATCATTTGCGGAAGTTTTTTTGACTTTTTTGATTTATAGTATTCTTTAAATCCCATCCAATAGGCGCTTATATTTCCTGCATTTCCCATTGGGATACATAACCAATCTGGAGCTTCTCCAAGAGTTTCAATTATTTCAAAAGATGCGGTTTTTTGCCCTTGAAGGCGATAAGGGTTTACTGAATTAACAAGAGTGACTGGATATTTGCTTGCTATTTCTTGGACAATATTTAAAGCTCTATCAAAATTTCCTTTAATTGCTAATACTTCTGCTCCGTAAACTAAAGCCTGAGCTAATTTTCCTTGCGCTACATATCCATCTGGTATTAATACATACGCTCTCATGCCGGCTCTTCTTGCATATGCAGCAGCAGATGCTGAGGTGTTGCCTGTACTTGCACAGATCACAGCTTCACAACCTTCTTCTTTTGCTTTACTTATTGCCATCGTCATTCCTCTATCTTTAAAGGAACCGGTAGGGTTTAATCCATCATATTTTGCGTAAACTTTCACCTTTTTACCAATACGATTGCCAATAGAATTGATTGGAATAAGAGGTGTTCCACCTTCCTGGAGTGTAATAACAGGGGTGTTATCCGTAACCGGTAACCAGTTTTTATATGCTTCTATTAAACCTGGCCATGAAGTGGTTGCGCTGGTGGCATTAATGTCTGTTTTCATTTTTCTTTAATGACAAAGAAAATCCAAGCTTAAATCTAATCTAGTCTGCAGCATTACCTTTCTTGATCTCTTGGAGCGGTGTTCCAGAAAAGAATTTTATTAATTCTGACATAGAGTCTACTTTGTTTAGCACTTTATTTAAGGCTGGAATATTAATTGCGATTGTTTTATTTGGATAAGATTTTAAAAATTGAATTAAATTTAATTTACCATTTCTTTTTGATATTCCATTTATCACTCCTGAACGAATTGCAGAAACAGTAATAGCTTTATCTTTTATTTTTCTAGGGTGAATAATTTTTGCTACTCTTAGAATGATAACTTGTCCAATACTACTATACATTAATTTGGTAGTTGTTACTAAGGGTAATTCATACTCTTGATTTAATAAATTTGCAAGTTCTTTTGGCGATTGATTGCTGAGGCGCATAAGGTTTTTTAAGGTGCCTTTTGCTTCTCCTGTTATTGCTAAATCTTCTATTGAACTCATAGGGATCGTACGACTAAAGAGACCATTGACAAGTGATAATTGCTCAGCAGACTTTCCTGATGGAATGAAAACAAATAGATTTACCAATAAAGTTAAAATTAATTTGCTAAGATAGATAGTCTCTCTTGTCACTTTGAACCCCCTGCTATCATTTTTATAACTCTAATCGTATTTTTTTCTGTTAGACCTTGTATTATACGTATCCCCATTTTTCTTCCTTCTGACTCTAGAAAGATTCGGGGCAGCCGTTTTACAATCATTCCCAACCTAAAGCCGGGCATGTTATTTATTTTATTGAGAACAATCTTTAAAGGTTGTAATTTTATTAATGTCGAACTTGCAGAAGACTTGTTTTGTGTTTTTAGATGACTTGATTTGATTTTACTCCTAATCTTTTTCATTGCCTTCCAACTTAAACTATCCATTATTAATACTAAATTTGATACAAGCTCTGCCCTTAAGATACCACCATTTTTTGAAAAGAGAAAATCTAAAACCTCATCAATTAACGATTCTATATTTAACTCTGATTGGCTGGCAGCACTTTTAAATAGATCTTCAAATCTATTCCAGCTAAAGATCTTTTCTTCAAAGAGCATTTCTTTTAGGCTTTGTCTTAATTGAGGATCAGGATCTTCCATGAGTCTTCTTGCAAAAAAGGGGTATGCTGCTCCAAGAATTTTAAACTTAGGATCTACACTTAATGCTATTCCTTCAAGTGTTATTAGCGATCTAATGATTAGTGCATAATAAGGTGGTACTCGAAATGGAAACTCATACATTACATCTGACATATCATCTGTGACACTCTTAAAATCCATTTTATTAACTCCTGTATTTAGTGTATTGATAAATATTTTTTCAAATGCTGGTATTATTGGTGTTAAATCAATATCTTCTGCTAAAAATCCTAGCTTTACAAAATCTTTAGATAGGTTTTTAAAATTTCTATTAACAAGATGAACTACTGCTTGAATAAGACCTGTTCTTGATTCGCGAGTTACTTCACTCATCATTCCAAAATCTAAATAACATAAACGCCCATCCTTTAAAGCTAAAAGATTTCCAGGATGTGGGTCAGCATGAAAAAATCCATGTTCCAATAATTGTTGGAGACTGCAATTTACGCCTATTTCAACCATTTCATCAGGATCAATTCCTAATTCTCTAACTGCTTCAAGATTCGTTAATTTAACACCATCAATCCATTCCATTGTTAATATTCTTCGACTAGTAGCAGCTTTATAGATAATTGGAACAGCGATCTTTGAATTATGTTTATGCAGCTCTCGAAATCTTTCAGCATTTGATGCTTCATTAATATAGTCCATTTCTTCAAAAATTCTTTTTCCTAATTCATCTATTAAAGCTACTAGATCACTTCTGATTAATCTCACATTTTTATTTAACCAAGCTGCAATATTTCGAACAATATATAAATCAAGTGTTATTTGTTCTCTTAATCCTGGACGTTGGATCTTGACTGCTACTTTTTCCCCACTCTTTAAGGTTCCTTTATGGACTTGTCCTAATGAAGCTGCAGATATTGGTTCTTTATCAAGTTGTTTAAATATCTTTTCTATTGGCATTTCTAAATCTTCTTCAACACAGGCCATTGCTAACTCAGAATCAAAACCTGGTAGTTGATCTTGTAATTGGGCTAACTCTTCTAAGACTATTGATGGAACTATGTCTGGTCTTGTTGATAATGCTTGGCCAGCTTTAATAAATGCAGGGCCAAGCTCTACTAATAAATCAGTAAACTCTTTTGCTCTTATTCTCGATTGGTTTTTATCATTTAGATAACCTGTTATTTTGTCTATTCCCACGCTCAATAAAAAAAGTCCTAAAGGTATTAATGTTTGCCACAATCTACGTAGCAAACGATATGGATGCCCTTTATAAATTTTCGTAATTGCTTTCGGATCATATTCGAGCAACCCAGAGGCCTCGATAAAATCTCCTAGCTCTTCTGCCATTGGAATCATGGCGTTCGATTTAGTGCCCCTTCTTATCCACGTTAAGTCCCGCTAGTCTCCATTTGGTTATGAGTTCTTGTTGTGTTGCTTGGCTTACGACTTAAGAACATAGGTTTAATTGACGATTTGGATTTGACTTTTCAGAAAGGATTTACAGTTCTTACTGGTGAGACTGGTGCTGGTAAATCAATCCTTTTAGATGCTCTTGATGCCTTGTTTGGAGGGAACCAATCGAATTCAGCCTCTCGTTTGTTACCTGCTGGAACAACGAATAGTCAAATAGAAGCAAGTTTCATAGCTAATCCTGCTGCTCAGTCTTGGTTAAATGCTGAAGGTTTTGAAATTGACGAGCAGGAAGTAGTGATATGTCGCGAATGGCGTTTGAAGGATGATCGCTTTACGAATCGATGCAGACTTAATGGAACAGTTATTAATCGTCATCAGACAACTCTTTTGCGACCATTATTGATTGACATTACTGTTCAAGGTCAAACTCAACAATTAGGCTCTAGTTCAAATCAACTCAGTTGGCTAGATCGTTTGGGTTCAGTTCAATCACAAGAAGCATTGGAGAAAGTTAAGGATAGTTGGAATTTGTGGAAAGAAGCCTCTCTTTCTTTAGAGAAAGCCATATTAGATAGTGATAAGTTAAAAAAGGAGTCTCTTGATTTAGATAACTTATTGGAAGAACTTGAAATTGCTGAGTTGAATGATCCTCATGAGGACTCTGAATTAAAATCAGAAGAAGATCGTCTAGTTAATGCTTATAAATTGCAGCAAGGCCTTACAAACCTGTTCTCTAGACTGCATGAGGGATCTGACGAAGTGCTATCTATAGCTGATCATTTAGGAGTTTGTATTCAAGAACTAAAGATGATGAGTAAATTGGATTCATCTCTAGGTATTCACTTGGATAAAGCTTTTGATCTAAATTCGAATTTGCAGGAATTAATTCTTCAATTGAATCAATATAGTTTATTAATTGAAAGTGATTCCTCTCGTCTTGATCAAGTTCAGCAAAGACTTGAAATGTTAAAGAAACTTCAGAGAAAATATCAACTTAATTTGCCTATGTTAATGCAACGAAGAGATCAATTAAGGTCTTCTAAACAGATCAATGATATTGATAGCTTTATTCAGGAGTTGCAATTCAAGGAAAAATTAGCTCGTGAAGAAAGGGATAGAAATAACCTTGCTTTGAGACGGGTTAGAGAAGAAGTTGGGCTTCAGTTTGAAAAGAACTTAATGAAATATTTGCGCCCATTAGGTCTTTCAAATGTAAGGTTTCAAATTGAGTTGAAGTCATCTCAGGCTAGTGATAATGGTGCAGATCAAGTTCAATTCTTGTTTTCTGCTAATCCAGGCCAGCCTTTGGCCCCTCTCTTAGAGGTGGCCTCTGGCGGTGAGATGTCTCGCTTTTTACTTGCTTTAAAAACTGTTCTTTCAGATGTAGACGGGGCATCCACGTTACTTTTTGATGAGATAGATGCAGGTGTCAGCGGTCGAGTAAGTGGTGCAATAGCAAATGTTCTTAAAGAACTTGCTGTTACTCGCCAGGTGTTTTGTATCACTCATCAACCATTGGTTGCTGCTATTGCTGATAACCATTTTCGTGTATATAAATCCGTAGAGAATGGAAATACACGTTCTCATGTCTTAAAGCTTGTAAATATTCAAGATCGTCAAAGGGAATTAGCCGAGCTTGCTGGAGGGGATTTTGCTGAAGCAAGAGTATATGCAGCCAGTTTGTTGGATCAGCAAGCTGCATAAAAGATCGTTATCTCTTTAGAATGATTGGCTACTTCTTGATCCTGTATGGGGAGCCCTGGAGCAAAGACCACAGATAAGCGAGTGTGCGGATCGACGAGTTTGCTTGGGGATTCGTTAGAGGACGTAATAAAAGTCCGTGGAGCCCGTCAGCACAACCTTAAAAATATTGATTTAGCACTTCCTAGAAATCGGCTAGTTGTCTTCACCGGTGTTAGTGGAAGTGGTAAGAGCTCATTGGCATTTGACACGATCTTTGCTGAAGGTCAAAGACGCTATGTGGAAAGTCTTTCTGCATATGCAAGACAATTTTTGGGTCAAGTAGATAAGCCTGATGTAGATGCTATTGAGGGCTTGTCCCCTGCAATTTCAATTGATCAGAAATCAACTAGCCACAACCCTCGTTCAACTGTAGGAACGGTTACTGAAATACAAGATTATTTGCGTTTGTTGTTTGGTAGGGCTGGTGAGCCTCATTGTCCTCAATGTGAGCGACCAATTAGGCCTCAAACTATTGATGAGATGGTCGATCAAATTCTGACTCTTCCTGAAGGTACTCGTTATCAGTTGCTTGCTCCTGTTGTACGTGGGAAGAAAGGAACTCATTCCAAATTATTGAGAGGACTTGCTGCTGAGGGTTTTGTTCGTGTTCGTATTAATCAAGAAGTTCGAGAATTGTCTGACAATATTGAACTTGATAAGAATCACTCTCATACGATCGAGGTTGTGGTTGATCGCCTGGTTGCTAGGGAAGGGATTCAAGAAAGATTGACAGATTCATTAAGGACTTCTCTAAAGCGAGGAGAAGGATTGGCCTCAGTTGAAGTTGTGCCTAAAGCAAATGAAACATTGCCAGATGGGATTGAAAGAGAAAGATTGTATTCAGAAAATTTTGCTTGCCCAGAACATGGAGCTGTA
Organism: Prochlorococcus sp. AG-463-F15; assembly: GCA_003211755.1. GTDB lineage: Bacteria > Cyanobacteriota > Cyanobacteriia > PCC-6307 > Cyanobiaceae > AG-363-K07. Next base: position 16,575 of record QCRS01000004.1, read on the forward strand.
ATTGAAGAGCTTTCTCCACGGTTATTTTCTTTTAATAGTCCATATGGTGCTTGCTCAGATTGCCATGGTTTAGGACATCTTCGGAAATTTACTTTAGAGAGAGTTATACCTGACCCGTCTTTACCTGTTTATTCTGCGATAGCTCCCTGGAGTGAGAAAGAAAATTCCTATTACTTCTCTTTACTTTATTCCGTTGGGGAAGCTTTTGGCTTTGAAATAAAAACACCTTGGGAGAAACTAAGTAATCATCAACAAGAAGTATTGTTAAATGGTAGTTCTGAACCAATCCTTATTCAAGCTGATAGCAGGTATAAGCAAAGTTCCGGCCATAAAAGGAATTTCGAGGGTATTCTTCCAATATTACAGAGACAATTAAATGATGCAAGTGGAGAGTCTATTCGGCAAAAATTAGAGAAGTACTTAGAATTAGTCCCTTGCGACACATGTTCTGGAAAAAGATTAAGACCAGAAGCTTTGGCAGTCAAAATAGGTCCCTATAGTATTACTGATCTTACTTCAATAAGTGTAGATGAAACACTACAAGCTATTGAAAAGTTGATGGGAGTAGGTGTTGCGGAAGGTTCAACACCGTTACTTTCTTCTAGACAAATACAAATTGGTGATTTGGTGTTAAAGGAAATACGTCTAAGACTTCGATTTCTTCTTGATGTAGGACTTGATTATTTAAGTTTAGATCGACCGGCAATGACTTTGTCAGGTGGAGAAGCTCAGCGGATACGTTTGGCAACTCAGATTGGTGCAGGATTAACAGGGGTTCTTTATGTTTTGGATGAGCCAAGCATAGGTTTACATCAAAGAGACAATGATCGCCTTTTGGCCACTTTGAAGCGTTTACGTGACCTTGGTAATACATTGGTTGTAGTAGAACATGATGAAGAAACTATTCGCGCTGCTGATTATTTAGTAGATATTGGTCCTGGTGCAGGAGTTCATGGAGGTCAAATTATTGCTCAGGGATCTTTTAATGATTTACTAGCAGTTAAAGATTCTGTGACCGGACAATATTTGAGTGGTAGACGCTTTATACCAACTCCAAAAGAAAGAAGAGATTCAGGTAATAGAAAACTTCGTTTGATTAATTGTGATCGCAATAACCTTAAAAATATCACTATTGATTTTCCTTTGGGAAGGTTAATTGCTGTTACTGGTGTGAGTGGAAGTGGTAAAAGTACTTTAATTAATGAATTATTGCATCCTGCCTTAAATCATAGTTTGGGTCTCAAAGTGCCTTTTCCAAAAGGTTTAGGTGAGTTGAGAGGAATACAGGCAATAGATAAAGTGATTGTTATTGATCAATCTCCGATTGGTAGAACACCTCGTTCTAACCCTGCAACTTATACAGGTGCTTTTGATCCGATTAGACAACTCTTTGCTGCTTCTATTGAGGCCAAAGCAAGGGGTTATCAGGTTGGACAATTTAGTTTTAATGTTAAAGGAGGACGTTGTGAAGCTTGTCGCGGGCAAGGAGTAAATGTAATTGAAATGAATTTTTTACCAGACGTCTATGTGCAATGTGATGTTTGTAAAGGTGCTCGGTTTAACAGAGAAACTTTGCAAGTGAGATATAAGGGACATTCAATTGCAGATGTTTTGCAAATGACTGTTGAGCAGGCTGCAGATGTCTTTGCTGCTATTCCTCAGGCTGCAGATCGATTACGTACTCTTGTTGATGTAGGCCTAGGTTATATTAAGTTAGGACAACCAGCACCCACTCTTTCGGGTGGTGAGGCTCAGAGAGTTAAGTTGGCAACTGAATTATCGCGTCGAGCGACTGGTAAAACCCTCTATTTAATAGATGAACCGACAACAGGTCTTAGCTTTTTTGATGTACATAAATTGATGGATGTTATTCAACGTCTTGTTGATAAAGGGAATTCAATAATTGTCATTGAACATAATCTTGATGTTATTAGATGTTCTGATTGGATTATTGATCTAGGTCCAGAAGGTGGAGATCGGGGTGGAGAAATTATTGTGACAGGAACGCCTGAAGAGGTCGCAGAACATTCAACTAGTTATACAGCTCATTATCTTAAGAAAGTTTTATTGCATCATTCATTAAAACCTTCATCGAATGCTGCCTGAAATCTTTTCAGGATTATTAATTTTATTTTAGAAAATTATTTATATTCTTCTTAGTTTCCTCGTCTGTGGTTTGTGTATAAGCCAGAGCTTTTTTGTTGTTTTCTTTGCATTTCGCCATGATTTACTATTACTGCAAAATTTTTGAAGTCCTTAAATACTAGTTTTTGCAGTCTTTTTGGGCAATCCTTAAGGAATCATTTATGTTTTGTTAGCCTTTCTTTATGTTTGTGAGCTTAAAAATCTACTAAAGCTGCACAACTCCTAAATGGAGGAGAGAGATGGGTTTAAAACTACTTCATTTGAATCTCCATGGTTTAATTCGTGCTCATGACCTTGAATTAGGACGTGATGCTGATACTGGAGGTCAAACCCTTTATGTTTTAGAGCTGGTTAAGGGCCTTGCCTCTCGACCAGAAGTTGATCAGGTTGATTTAGTTACACGCATGATCCAGGATCGACGTGTTTCTTCTGATTATTCGAAGAAAAGCGAACAGATTGTTTCTGGGGCAAGGATTCTTAGGTTCCCTTTTGGCCCTAAACGTTATTTGCGTAAAGAGCTTTTGTGGCCTTATTTGGATGATTTGGCTGATGTGTTGGTAAGTGAGCTTCAGTCTCAGGACAAATTACCTGATTGGATTCATGCTCATTATGCAGACGCTGGATATGTAGGTTCTTTAGTTAGTAGACGGTTAGGAATACCTCTCGTTTTTACTGGCCATTCATTAGGAAGAGAGAAACAGCGTCGCTTACTTGCTGCTGGTGTTGATCATGATCAGATTGAGCAAACCTATTCAATTAGTCGCAGAATCGACGCTGAGGAGCTCGCCTTAGCTCATTCCAATTTGGTAATCACTAGTACACGACAGGAAGCAGAACATCAATATGCGAGGTATGGCAATTATGTGCATGAAAAAGCTGAGGTTGTTCCACCTGGCGTTGATTCAAGTCGATTCCATTCGCTTAAGTCTAATTCTGAGATAAAAGCGGTTGATGGATTATTAGCTCCCTTTCTTAGGCAACCTGATTTACCACCCCTTTTAGCGATTTCAAGAGCAGTACGACGAAAGAATATCCCTGCATTAGTTGAGGTTTTTGGTCGTTCTCCAGTACTCCGACAAAGACATAATTTAGTTCTTGTACTTGGATGTAGAGAAGATCCTCGCCAATTGGAGAAGCAACAGCGGGAGGTTTTTCAGCAGATTTTTGACCTCGTTGATCGTTATGATCTTTATGGGCAAGTTGCCTATCCCAAACATCATCGAAGGGCTCAGATTCCGTCAATTTATAGATGGGCTGCACATCGTGAGGGATTGTTTGTGAACCCTGCGCTCACGGAGCCATTTGGACTGACTTTGTTAGAGGCGGCAGCCTGTGGTTTGCCTATGGTTGCCACTGATGATGGTGGTCCAAGAGATATTTTGGCTCGCTGTGAGAATGGTTTATTGGTAGATGTCACAGATTTGGAAGCTCTGCAGGATTCTCTTGAGGAAGGAAGAGCAGACTCTAATCAGTGGCGTAGGTGGAGTGATAACGGAATTGAAGCAGTTAGTCGGCACTTCAGTTGGGATGCTCATGTTTGCAATTATTTGGCATTTATGCAAAAGCGTTTGAAGTTGATTAAATCTCGTAGCTGGGTTGTTCGACAAGATCAGGTTAAGAATCCTTTTGGTCAGCGTTTGCTTTTGCTTGACTTAGATAGCAATTTGGAACAGGCAGATCACGATAATCTCATTGCATTGAGGCAAGGTCTGGATAATTTTGGGCCGAATAAATCTCAGCAATTAGGAATCTTGACTGGAAGATCTGTAAAGGCAGCACGTAAACGTTATGAGGAGTTGCATCTACCACAGCCGAGTGTTTGGATTTGTCGAGCTGGAACAGAAATTTATTACAGTCAAGAACTTCAGGCTGATCTCACTTGGGAATCTTCAATAGCAGTTGATTGGGATCGTTCTGGTGTTCAGTTAGCTCTTTCTGCTCTCAAGGATCATTTGGAAATACAACATGACGACCAACAAAGTTCTTATAAAGTTAGTTATTTATTGAGAAAACCAGATCAAGCAATTTTGCCTTTGGTTAGAAAGAGATTAAGACAACAAGGTCAGGCTGCACTTCCATATTTGCGCTGTCATTGGTATTTAGATGTTGTTCCTTTACGTGCATCTCGCACGGAAGCAATTCGTCATCTTGCTATTCGTTGGGGTTTGACATTGGAGCAGATTTTTGTGGTGGCTAGTCAACAGGGAGATTCAGAATTGATTCGTGGACTAACTACTGCTCTGGTACCTGCTGAACATGATCCATGTTTGGAAAGTTTGAGATCTCAGCAGCGAGTCTTTTTTGGCTTAAGATCAAAGAATGGTCTAATTGACGAATTAAAGCAATATCGCATTTCTTGATTGTATTATATAGCGTTATTTCCTTGTATAACTTTTATACAACTAGCAGCTTTATCAGCGATTGAACGAGCTTTTTCAATGCTATCTCCTTTGGCCAAAGCAACTCCCATACGCCTACCTTTTTTTGCAGTAGTCTTACCAAAAATTAGCAGCTGTGTATTATTTTCTGATAAAGCTTTTTCAATACCTTGATAAGCAACATTAGAAAAAGAGTCTGGTGATAAAATTACTCTACTAGCAGCTATAGTATGAATTATTTTTGGTATTGGAAGATCTAATATTGCTCTAAGATGTAATTCAAATTCACTAATATTTTGACTTATTAATGTAACCAATCCTGTATCATGTGGTCTCGGAGATAATTCGGAGAAGATTACATCATGATCCGTGATAAAAAATTCAACACCAAATAATCCAACTCCTCCAAGGTTTTCAGTTATAAGTTTTGCCATTGCTTGAGCTTGCTCCAAATGCTGTTCAGTTAGATTTGCTGGTTGCCAGCTGCATTGATAATCCCCTTGGGATTGTTCATGACCAATTGGAGCACAAAATATTGTTGTACCATTTTTTTGTCGAATTGTTAGTAGAGTAATCTCTAGGTTGAATGTAAGATATTCCTCTACTATTACTAAATTTGACTTTCCTCTTGAACCTTCCATAGCTCCATCCCATGCGTCTTCAAGATCATATTTTCTTCTTACCAAACTTTGACCTTTGCCAGAAGAGCTCATAGCAGGCTTAACTATTACTGGATACCCAAGAGTTGTAGCTGCTTCTTGAAGTTCAATTTTATTTGAAGCATATTTATATTTAGCGGTCTTTAAGCCTAATTTTTCTGAAGCTAAGTCTCTAATTTTATCTCGATTCATAGTTATTGCTGTTGCTTTTGCAGTTGGAATAATCCTAAATCCTTCTTGTTCAAGTTCAATTAATGAATCTACTGCTAATGCTTCTATTTCAGGAATTACTGCATCAGGTTTGTGCTTCTTTATTACTTGTTTAAGAGTCGTTGGATTGGTCATATCTAGAACCTCTGCTTTGTCTGCAATTTGCATTGCTGGTGCATTTGCATAGCGGTCACAAGCAATAATATTGCAGCCCAATCTCTTGGCTGCAATCGCAATTTCTTTCCCCAACTCTCCACTTCCGAGAAGTAACAATTTTTTTGGAAAGATGTTCATGATTTTAGAATAGTTGGAGAATTTATTTAATTACTTTTCAGGGATCATCTGATGACTTGTTAATATTTTTATTCATAATATTTTGGATTATCCTCGATTAATGTAAGTTGCCGAAAAGGTGGTTCTTCATTAATAAAACCCCATGATTTAAATATTTCTGGATTTTCATGGGTGATTAGTTGACTTTGTTTATTTTTTTCTAATTTGAAACCTTCTTGAGCCATTCTTCTCATTAGCTTTGCTGACTCTTCAAATCGAGAAGCCATAGCTTCTAGGGTTTGACAGTCAATAGTTAGGCCAGATTCTTTCCATGTAAAGTAGCTCATTTGTACTACTTATGAATGAGGGCGTAATAGCAGTCCAATAAGGACCAAGACTAAAGTTACTAACCAAAAGTTGTTCACTATTCTTTGTTCTGATATTCCTGTTAGTTCGTAATGATGATGAATCGGTGCCATTTTAAAAACTCGTATGCCTTGACCAGTTAGGTTTTTTGAAATTTTAAAGCCCCATACTTGAATAATTACTGATAGGGATTCAGCTAAAAACACACCTCCCATTATTAATAGTGCCCAGAGACTATTTGAGAGCAGAGCAATTCCACATAATGCTGCTCCCATTGGCAGTGATCCAGTATCTCCCATGAAGACTTTGGCGGGATTTCGATTATGAAAAAGAAAACCTAACCATGACCCTGCCATCGCCATACAAAAACTGGCGATTTCTGGATTACTGTCACTGCCCCTAAGCATCAATTGAATTCCGAGGCCAGCAAAAACTATTGCACCACAACCGCTTGCTAAGCCATCTAAACCATCTGTGAGATTGGTTGCATTACTTTCGGCAAGTAAAACAAATAGTGCGAGAGGCCAGATCAAGATTCCTATATCAATAGATATTTCAGAGACAAGAAGGATTTTGGTGTTTATCCATTCTTGCCAGCCAGCCCAACTAAGAAAGAACAAGCTTGCAATTGTTTGAAGAACAATCTTTCCTTTTGGATTTAGACCGTTGTTTGTATTTCGAGTCAGACTTCGCCAATCATCAAAGCCACCGATCAACATGAAGGACAGAGTGAGGACACTTAGACTGAGTAGTTGAAGATTATTTGTATTATTAATCGATATCAAATTAGCGATAACTAGACCCACAGGAATGGTGAGAAGTCCACCCATTGTTGGTGTTCCTGCCTTGTTATGATGTTCCGCTGGTCCTTCTTTTCTGATTATTTGCTTTATCTTTAGAGTTTGTAATTTTGGTATTCCCCAAGCAGTTATTAAAGTTGAGATCAAGGTTGTTATTATTAGAGGGAAACTAAGCGAACTATTTGAGATATAGTGATCTGTTGCAAAACTTCCAGCAAATAAAATGCTCGCCAGACAAATGGTGGCTATTTTTCCTTGAGCATGACCTTTTTGGTCTCCCATGCTGGTAATAGGATTTGTGATTTGCGCAAAAGAAGCCTAGAGAGCTTGTTCTTTTTGGTTCAATACTTTAAAAAAATTGTGAAGTACCAATTTCTAGTCTTCCCAGTTCTCTTCTGTTTGTTCATCGTCGGCTTTGTAATCTTCTTTTTCTCCCATCAAGGCGGATAGTTCTTCTTCTTCTACTGTGCTGACTTCCTGTGAAGCTGAATCTTCATCTGCTATGAGTCTTCCACTTGCTTCTAGCCATGTCAAAAGATCCGGCTCTTCCCTCAATGGCAGAATGGGAGCAGGTTCTTTTCTTCCGTAACGTGTGAGGGCAGGGTTGATGCCGTCGAGTGAACTAAGGTCCACCTTTTCGAGGGCGCTCATCAGTTAGAACTAAAACCAAACATTAAACATAATGCATTGTGCCCTGTTTTTCTTTTTCTGTTGACTTCTAAATGGCTGATTTTGTTGCTTACCTGGGCTTTTGCCTTGGTGGTGAGCTTTGGTATGCGTTTTTGGGGTATTCAACATCCTGAGCCTTTTGTAATAAGACCTTTTTTGGTTTTTACCCTGCTTTTTGGCCCTTCTTTGGGGATGGGCATTTGGTTGTTATATTTTGGATTCCGTGAGATTGACTCTTAAGAGTCATCAATTAAAGCAAGTTCTTTTGTCCGATGATTATTGGTATTGAATAGTTCAAGCAATATTTTCGCACTTGGTTTGTGTAGTTATTAAGCATTCTGGATATCTTCAATAAAAAACCGACCCCTATTAGAGAGGTCGGTTTTTAAAGGATATTTATCAGCGAAGCGTCTGATGGTTGGCACCTGGGGCCAGGCTTTTAGGTGTTTGGCTGATCTCCTAAAGGGCACCTAAACGATGCAGAGGAGTGACGACTGGTTCAACACACATATTTTGTCTTGCCAGACGCGTTGCCCACAATTTGGTTAAGACTGTTGGAGCAGGAGCCTAAATCAGTTTGCTTCTATGAGTTCTCAGGTGGCGTGTCTTCCATCAGGATGCCTCTAACTCGATGTAATAAGAATCGTCCTTATTTAGTCAAACTGCAATCGGCCTTTACACTCATTGCCTTTGGATGCAATTTAATGCAGATTGGAAGTGATTTGCTTGTTCTGATTAGAGGATTTATGGTTTTCACCTTTTGAACAGCTAAGACCTGCTTCGTTGATTAGAAAATGTTTGAGTATATATTGTGTAGCCGGTCACTTTTTTGTTTTCTGACTTTGTTTAAGAGGCAGTTGCTTGGGACTTCTGTTTCATTACCGCATTTGGAACGGCACCATCTATAAGTATTACCTGCAGTAGTTATATGTTTAGATATTTTGATCACTGTTAGTTTTCCATAGACTTCTCCAATTCGATGTCTTGCTTTACTTGGTATATGGGATTCCTTGTAATTGTTACCAAGAAGTTGGATTATGAATGCTTGATCTGCTCCTAAATTTAGATGCTGCCATAGCGATCCTTCTTTTTGGACTTGGTCCGTTAACATTTCCTTTAGGACTTACAGCGATGACAGAACTTAATCCATGTTTTCTGGAGTTGATTGATGGGAAGCGTTAAGAAGGTTGTTCTTGCTTATTCTGGGGGTGTCGACACTAGTGTTTGTATCCCTTATCTGAAGAAGGAATATGGAGTCGATGAGGTTATTGCCTTTGCGGCTGATTTAGGCCAAGGAGATGAGCTTCAGTCCATCCGTCAAAAAGCTATTGATGCAGGCGCCAGTAAATCTTTGGTAGGTGATTTAGTTCAACCATTTATTGAGGATTTCGCGTTTCCCGCGATTCGAGCAAATGCTCTTTATGAAGGCCGCTATCCACTCTCCACTGCATTAGCTAGGCCATTGATTGCTCATCGCTTGGTTGAGATTGCGAGAGAAGTGAATGCGGATGCTGTTGCTCATGGTTGCACTGGAAAAGGTAATGATCAAGTTCGTTTTGATGTCGCAATAGGTTCATTGGCTCCAGACCTAAAGGTTATAACTCCTGCTAGGGAATGGGGTATGAGTAGAGAAGAGACAATTGCTTATGGAGAGCGATTTGGCATTCCTGCTCCTGTAAGTAAGAAATCTCCCTATTCGATTGATCTCAATTTGTTGGGTAGAAGTATTGAAGCGGGTTCCCTTGAGGACCCAATGGCTTCTCCTCCTGAAGAAGTTTTTGAGATGACATCTTCTATTGATCAATCACCAGATAAGCCACAAGATATTGAAATAAGTTTTGAAGCTGGTAATCCAGTTGCTATTAATGGAGAACGATTAGAACCTGTTTCAATCATTCGTAAAGCAAATATTTTGGCTGGAAAGCATGGATTTGGTCGAATTGACATTATTGAGAACCGAGTAGTTGGGATCAAAAGTCGAGAGATTTATGAAACACCAGGTCTATTACTACTGATTAAGGCTCATCAAGAACTTGAGAGCTTGACTTTGTCAGCTGATGTCCTTCGTCTAAAGAGTCAGTTAGAAAGAGAATGGTCAGATTTGATTTATAAGGGGCTTTGGTTTAGTCCTTTGAAGGATGCGCTAGATGGTTTTTTTGAACGCACTCAAGCTGTAGTAAATGGCCTTGTAAGGGTTCGTTTGTACAAGGGCAATGCAATAATCCTTGGCCGTGGCTCTACTACAAACAGTCTTTATATGCCAAGCATGGCTACTTATAGTAGTGATGATCAATTTGATCACAAATCTGCAGAAGGATTTATATATATCTGGGGTCTTCCTAGTCGTATTTGGGCAGCTACTAAAAGATTTCAACAACAGAACTAATCTAAAACCTATTAATCATTAGATTCTTTAGTTTCTGTAGCTTCTTTAGTCTCTTTAGTCTCTTTAGTTTCTTTAGTTTCTTTGGCGTCTTTAGTTTCTGTACCTTCTTTAGTCTCTTTAGTTTCTGTAGCTTCTTTAGTCTCTTTAGTTTCTTTGGCGTCTTTAGTTTCTTTCGCTTCGTCTTCGTCTTTTGTTGGCTCAGCTCCACTTGCAGCCCTAGGGGCTGGTAGTGGTCCATCTTGCTTAACGGTTAGGAAGCGAATGACATCTTCGCTAAGACGCATTGCTTTTTCCAAAATTTCAACATGCTGTCCATCACCGTTGTGGCTCAATTGGACATATATTCCTTCTTTGTGTTTTGCAATTGGATAGGCGAGCCTTCGTTTGCCTCGCGTCTGGCTATCTAAAACTTGTGCGCCAGCTTCAGTTACTAGTTCGCTGTATTTTGTTAGATGACTCTCAACTTCTTCTTCCGGTATATCCGGACGAAGGATATACATGGTTTCGTAGTAAGGCTGATTAGTCATTAGTTCTCCGACTAGGACTGTAGGCTCATCAAATGAGCGACGGAGTTACCACAATATCTCTTTATGGTTAGACCGGAATTAAAGTTGCATTCTTACAGCTTCACTAAACCCTGGTAGATCGGGTTCTTTTCCTTGTAAGCATTCTCCAAAAGCAAAAACCACTATTGCGAGACTGGCTATTAATACAGTGCTTGAAAGGGTACTAACTATTAGTCCTGCTCCTAGTGGTTGGATGATGAGTTGAAATCCATAACTAATTAATACCACTGCGATATCTAGAAGAAGTGATTGCAATGTGTTGAAACGCAGGAAATAAGGAATTTTGGGATTTCGTGCAATGCCTAAGAAAAGCAAAAAGAACAACAATAAGCTTCCAAAAGGTATTGATTGCTTAATAAGCATGATCGGTAGAGCTGGCAATGCAAGCCATTGCAGAAAAGGAAAATCTCTGAATAGATATCTTCCAAAAGGGATGCTATCGCTCCAGGGTAATAAATAAATTAAAACACTTATTAATTTTTGCCAGATTGGGATGAGCATCTTTTTGCTTCAACTTTAGTAAAATTAGGCTCTTAGATGTGCTTTGGCTGCAGCTCTCATAACATCTATAGGCACTTGATCATTATTGCTCCATAACTTTAAAGAAGCCGCTCCTTGTTGTATGAGCATTTCAAGCCCATCAATTTGCTGACATCCTTTCTGAGCTCCTAAAGTCAACCAAGCAGTAGGTCTTGGTGTATAAATCAAATCATAAAGTATGGAATTTGGTTGCAGATGTTGCCAGATTTTTTTTTCAATAGGTATTTCTGAGGTAATTATCGTTGAGGTACGGCTTGCCGACATTCCTACTGGAGTTGTATTGACTATTAGATCTGCTTCTTTTATTTCTTCAATCAGCTCTTCACTATCTTGAAGCAACCCTTTTAAATATGTTGGATCATTGTTAATTTGTAAACTCTTTTTACTAAACTCTAGTATGAACTCTTTTAATTTATTTCTTTTTCGACCTACTATTAGGACCTGATTTAAATTGAGAGTTTGTAACCCAGCTATTACGGCTCTCGCACTTCCTCCAGACCCTAAGACAATTGCTTTAGCTCCATCCAATTTCTTGTCTTTAAGTGGTGCTAGAAATCCTTCGACATCAGTATTCATCCCGCTCCATCCACCTTCCTTATTTGGCACTAATGTATTAACTGCTCCTAGACTCTTAGCCATAGGAGTTACATATTTACAAACATTTAAAGCATTTTGTTTATGTGGAATGGTGATATTTAGACCTTTACAATTGATTTCTCGTAATGCTTTTGTGATTTGACCTAAATGTTCTGATACACATGGCATAGCTAAATAGCACCAGTCGAGTCCCATTTCTTTCAGAGCTGCGTTCTGGATGACAGGAGAGAGAGAATGATTGACTGGTTGGCCAAGTAAGCCGACCAAGCAGGTTTTTCCACTAATCATTCACATTGTTGGATCGTTTCATATATAAGGGTGCCGTTCTAGCTGTTCGGGAACCACCCCTCGCCTCTAAGTGGGCTAACTGCCGAGGATGCTCTTATTAAAGAAAGACGCGTTTAGGAGTTGATGATTCATGGGGAAGGTTGTTGGAATTGACCTTGGCACTACGAACAGTTGTGTAGCAGTAATGGAAGGTGGTAAGCCAACTGTTATTGCTAATGCAGAAGGGTTTCGTACAACTCCTTCTGTTGTTGCTTATACAAAGAATCAGGATCAGCTAGTAGGTCAGATTGCTAAACGCCAAGCTGTGATGAATCCTGAAAACACCTTTTATTCCTCTAAGAGATTTGTTGGCAGAAGAGTTGATGAAGTTAACGAAGAGTCAAAAGAAGTGAGTTATGGGGTTGAGAAAGCGGGATCCAATGTGAAGTTGAAATGCCCCATTTTAGATAAACAATTTTCACCTGAGGAGGTTAGTGCTCAAGTTTTACGCAAGCTTTCTGAAGATGCAGGTAAGTATTTAGGCGAAAATGTCACACAGGCTGTAATTACAGTGCCTGCTTATTTTAATGATTCTCAACGTCAAGCCACTAAAGATGCAGGCAAAATAGCTGGTCTTGAAGTCCTGAGGATTATTAATGAGCCGACAGCAGCTGCTCTTGCATATGGTCTTGACAAGAAAAGTAATGAACGAATCTTAGTTTTTGATTTAGGTGGAGGAACTTTTGATGTTTCTGTTTTAGAGGTAGGCGATGGAGTGTTTGAAGTGCTTTCTACTTCAGGCGATACCCATCTTGGTGGTGATGATTTTGACAAGGTAATCGTTGACCATTTATCCGCAACATTTAAGAGTAATGAAGGAATAGATTTGCGTCAGGACAAGCAGGCTCTACAACGTCTTACTGAGGCTGCTGAGAAGGCAAAGATTGAGCTTTCAAATGCAACTCAAAGTGAGATCAACTTGCCATTCATTACCGCTACGCCTGAAGGCCCTAAACATCTTGATCTCACCCTAACTCGTGTGAAATTTGAAGAATTAGCATCTAGCTTGATTGATCGTTGTCGAGTGCCTGTTGAGCAGGCATTAAAAGACGCAAAGTTATCTTCTGGAGAACTTGATGAAATTGTGATGGTAGGTGGTTCGACCCGTATGCCTTCAGTTCAAGAGTTGGTAAAACGTGTTACTGGTAAAGATCCCAATCAGACTGTTAATCCTGATGAAGTTGTTGCTGTAGGTGCTGCCATTCAAGGAGGTGTACTTGCAGGGGAAGTGAAAGATATCTTGCTGCTTGATGTTACGCCACTTTCATTGGGTGTAGAGACTCTTGGTGGTGTTATGACCAAAATGATTCCCCGCAATACAACTGTTCCTACAAAAAAGGCTGAGACTTATTCAACTGCTGTTGATGGTCAGACAAATGTTGAAATTCACGTTCTTCAAGGAGAGCGTGAGATGGCTTCAGATAATAAAAGTTTGGGGACTTTTCGGCTAGATGGAATTCCTCCTGCACCTAGAGGGGTTCCACAGATTGAAGTTACTTTTGATATTGATGCCAATGGAATTTTGAGCGTTACGGCTAAAGACAAAGGCAGTGGGAAGGAGCAAAGTATTTCTATTACAGGGGCTTCGACTCTTTCTGATAGAGAGGTTGAGACAATGGTTAAGGATGCTGAGACTAATGCTTCCGCAGATAAAGATAAGCGTGAGCGAATAGATATTAAGAATCAGGCAGAGACGTTGGTTTATCAGACGGAAAAGCAACTTGGCGAGTTGGGTGACAAAGTAGATGCTGAGGCGAAGAAGAAAGTAGAAGAGAAAAGAGTCAGGTTAAAAGAAGCCACTGAGAAAGATGATTTTGAGACTATGAAGTCTTTGCTTGAGGAACTTCAGCAAGAACTTTATGCTTTGGGAGCTGCCGTATATCAGCAAGCTGGGGCGGCAGCAAATGGTTCTCCAGAAGGATCTCCTGACGAAACATCTAGCACTGGTGATGGTGATGATGTGATAGATGCCGAATTCACTGAATCGAAATAATTAGCTCAATATTCTTTTGAATATTGAGTCTTCTTGAACTGGAATTAAATAAGTTTATTTAAATGTTTGAAACGAAATGTTTATATCTAAATGCTTGATTCTCTTTCTGTTGTCATTACTTCTTTGGCTACCCACTCGGCACTAACAGGAGCAAGAAGAATCCCGTTCCGATAGTGTCCTGTAGCAATGATGAGTCCAGGTTCGAGAGTTTGAAGGATAGGGGCAGTTCTATTGGCTGGTCTTCCTCGTAGACCTGACCAATGTTCTGCTATTGATGCATGTCTGATCCAGTCTGGAGCACTTCCATTCATGGATTTCATTTGTTCAAGAGCTTTAGAACTTGCGTAAGTACCTGGCTCTAGTGTGGCTCCCATCAATAAGCAATTGGTTCCATCTGGAATTAGATTGATTCCTTCATAGCAAAGGACTGCCGGCCAATCTGACCAATCATTATCGTTGGTTTTTAATTCAAGCTTTAAAACTTGACCAAGAATTGGGTCAATAGGAAATCTATAACCCAAGGGATTTAATAATTTTTCGGTACCTAGGGCAGCACAAATAATAATAATTTGCTTAGTCAGGCTTGTGCTATCTGATAGATGCAGGCGCCATTGCCTATCTTTAGTAGATGATAGTCGGTCAACTCTGATTACTGTTTCGCAGATTTTGTGCACATTGCACTTTTCTATTGCATGGAGTAGACATTGCTGTAGTTGTATTGGATTGATGCGTCCATCTTGATGTGAAATTAAACCTCCATAATGATTTTCTGGCCACGATCTACCAGACTTTATTGTTCTACTTGGCGGTAATAACTCGAGTCCTAAATCTTGACGATCATTAAATAACTTTGCCATTAATGAAGCTTCTTTTTCAGAGCTTGCTAGTTGAATTAATGGCTTATTGACAATAAGAGGGTTTTCTTTTGTCTTAAGTTGTGCAATCCATTCTTCCCAGAGCTCCATGCTGCGTTTTCTGAGCATCCAGCTTCGCCCACTCGATCTCCTAAAAACATGTCCCATTAGTACACCAAGGGATGCTGTAGTGCCGTTAAGCGGTTGTGATTGATTTATCGCTTTATTTAGAAGAGGATCAATTAGTACTACTTTGTGTCCAAGCTTGGCTAAATGCCAGGCTGTGCTGCTTCCAATGGCACCACTACCGATGACAGCAATTTCTTTAGTCAGTGGAGAATCTGGGGTATGGAATATGTTTTATTATGTTCACGATCACTATTAATTGTTGTAGTTGGCTGGCGATCGTTGTTTTTTAAAGAGACAATAGTTTTTTGTACTTGAGCTGCTTGGGTTCATCCACAGTGATTTTGCAACTTATTTGCCCTGATCGGCCTGGGTTGGTAAGTGAATTGTCTGGATGGGTAGCTAATCATGGTGGGAATATATGTCATGCTGACCATCACACAGACCCAGGTGCAGGACTTTTTCTCAGTAGGATTGAATGGGAATTAGAAGGCTTTTCTTTAAATAGAGAATCAATTGCTTCATCAGTTAAGACTTTGGCTGATTCTTTAGCTGGTAAAGCACAGTTGAATTTTTCTGATGAGCAATCTCGTGTAGCAATCTTTGTTAGTAAGCAAAGCCATTGCTTGCTAGATCTTCTTTGGCGTTTTCGAAGTGGTGAATTACAAATGAAGGTGCCTTTGATTATTTCAAATCATAGAGATTTGGAATCTACATGTTTGGAATTTGATGTACCTTTTAAGTATGTCCCTGTTAACTCTAAAAATAAATTAGAAGCAGAAAAAATGATGCTTTCACTTTTAAGTGAATATCAAATTGAAATTGCTGTACTTGCTAAATATATGCAGATTCTTAGTGGTGATTTTTTACGCGAATTTCCAAGAGTGATCAATATTCATCATTCTTTTCTTCCTGCTTTTAAGGGTGCCCAGCCTTATCACAGGGCTTGGGATCGAGGGGTCAAATTGATTGGCGCGACAGCTCATTACGTTACTGAAGATTTGGATGATGGACCGATTATTGAACAAACCATTGCTCATGTGAGTCATCGTGATGAAGTTGATGATCTTGTTCGTAAAGGACGTGATACTGAGCGCATGGCACTAGCAACGGCTTTGAGATTGTATTTACGACGACAGGTCATGGTTTATCGAGGCCGTACCGCAGTTTTTGCATGAATGCTTTTGATTGGATGCAAAAATCTCGACCTGTTTCATCCAATCCATGGGGATGGACTTGTTTCCAGGCGGGTGTTTTTTTGTTGCCCTCAAGTGTTTTTATTTCTGGTTTGTTTTTATTCACTGCATTAGTTCTGGGAAGTCTGAGGAGGTCTTCTTCTTATTGGGATGATCCTTGGAATTACCCTTTTGTTTGTGCTGCAATTTTGATGCTTATAGGTTGTTTTCGGGCTTATTCTGGTTCCTTGGCTTGGGTAGGTCTTGCGAATTGGTTGCCATTCTTTTGGAGTTTCTGGGCTTTTCAGCCTTATTTGAAAACTTCTGAGGCGAGAAGACGCACTGCACTTTGGTTGGTAGCAGGTACTGTTCCTGTTGTAATCACGGGATTTGGCCAACTTTGGTTGGGATGGCAAGGTCCGTGGCAAATGTGGAATGGGCTGATCGTTTGGTTTGTTTCTTCTGGTGGTAATCCAAGTGG
The DNA here is from genome assembly GCA_003211755.1 of Prochlorococcus sp. AG-463-F15. Classification (GTDB taxonomy): domain Bacteria; phylum Cyanobacteriota; class Cyanobacteriia; order PCC-6307; family Cyanobiaceae; genus AG-363-K07. The sequence continues at coordinate 33,120 of QCRS01000004.1, forward strand.
ACGTTTATCTGGTTTATTCGATTACGCGAATATCACTGGGGCTTGGTTGGCAATGGTTTGGCCATTTTGTCTTGCAGCTTTGTTGCAGCCATTTCTGCAACGTCTCAAACGCATCGTTGTATTGATATTGGCGATAGGAATTGTGGCTGCATTAGTGCTAACTGATTCTCGTAATGCATGGGGTAGTTTGGTTTTAGCAATCCCTTTTGTGATAGGACCTGCTCGTTGGATATGGCTTGTCCCACTTTTGACTTTGACTTTGGTTCCCATAGGTCTTGCAGTTCTACCAGGAGTTGATTTAGAACTTCAGCAATGGGCGAGAAAACTTGTTCCAGATAATATTTGGACTCGATTAACGGATATGAAACATGCTGATCAGAGGTATTTAGCCAATGCGCGTCTTTTTCAATGGCAGGAAGCCGTAAATCTTGTTAGAGAAAGACCATGGCTGGGTTGGGGTGCTGCTGCTTTTTCGTTGATTTATCCATTGCGTAAAGGTGTGTGGCTTGGACATGCTCATAACTTTCCTCTTGAGATAGCTGTAAGCCATGGTTGGCCCGTCATGCTTTTAATAGTGACGGCAGTTATGGCTTTATTACTTGTGGCAGTGCGACGTGGTGTTTTGATTGTTTCTGATAAGAAAATTAGTTGTTCTAGCACAGTTATTTTTGATCGAGCTTGGTGGGTGGCAACTTTGATCCTTGTTTCTCTGCATACAGTAGATATGCCTTTTTTTGATAGTCGATTAAATTTGGCAGGTTGGATTCTATTGGCTGGACTGAGATGCGTGATTATTTCTCTTGATTCGATTCAAAATGATGATTCAAAGCTTGTTGTTGATGTTGAATGAGAATTTCTTTTTTGAGTGGACCTTGAAGATGTGCCCAGGGAAGGACTTGAGAATGATCCCAATTTTTGTGAATTACTTCTTCCCAGCTAGGAAGTTTTGGTAATGACATGGTCAGTTCGTTTAGGTTGGAAATATTTTTTTCTCGTATTTCTCTATATGCTTTTTTCCAGCTGCCAAGGCTATTTTGGGACCCTCTTACTAAGGCAATGACCGGTGCTATGCGTCGGTCGCTTCTGGAAAGTAGTGCTTGTATGACACTTCCTCCATAGCTTTCAGGTCTTATTTGGATACCGTTTGGCTTTAGTTTTTTCGTTAGAACCTTGAGACGATCTTTGGCTTCTGGGCGGACTCCGCACCATTGAAAAGGTGTATGGGCCTTAGGTACGAATGTGCTAACACCTAGCGTGAAACGAAGACCGGATATTTTTCTTTTGAGACGGAGTAAAAGATCAACAGTTGCTTCTATGTCTGTTTCTTCTTCCATAGGGAGTCCAACTATTCCATAAAGTTTGAGACCTGTTAAGCCACCTTCTTTTGCGTATTGAGCGGAATCAAATATTTCTTCTTCAGATAATTTTTTATTAACTACACTCCGCATCTTTTCACTACCACTTTCGATAGCCATAGTTATGGATTTGCAGCCACGACGTGACAATATTTTTGTCATAGTGGAGGTAACCGTGGAGGCACGAACAGAACTCACGCTTAGGCGAATATCTTCAAAGCGCTCATGGTTGAGCCAATGCAGTAAATCAAAGAATTGTGGGTGTTGGGTTACTGAAGCACCAAGGAGTCCTAGTCGTTTGGTGGCAGTAAGTCCTTTTTCGACGGCAGGTATTAGTCCGTCTTCAAGTGATGGGCTTCGAAATGGAAGAGTTAGATAGCTAGCCAGACAGAAACGACATAATTCTGGACAACTGCGTACTATTTCAACCATATGGATGTTTTGCCATACAGCATCGGGAGTAATAACCTTTGAGTAACTCAACGTGTTGCCTTTCCAAGTTTGCTTGGTTATTGATGTCGGAATGCCTGCGTGGATTCCTTCTATGGCAATGAGCTCTCCATTACATGAATATTTTGGAGCATATAAGCTGGGTACGTAAACTCCTTCAATTTGAGCAAAAATTGGCAATTGCTCTACACGTGGTAGATGTTGAACTTGTAAGACTTGATCGATAAATTTAGGGAGTAAGATCTCTCCGTCTCCTAGTAGCACCACATCCAAGAATGGAGCTAGTGGTTCAGGATTAGCAGTGAGTACTGGTCCACCTCCGAAAACAATTGGATCACTGTCTTTTCTTTGATGGCTCCAGATAGGTATATGTTGTTCTTCTAAAAGGTCTAGTAAGACTGGTCCATCTAATTCCCAACTAAGTGAAAGTCCAAATAGATCACATCTTTTAGGCAGAGGGTCGTGTTGGTCGGTAAATAATCGCCTTACATCTACATCTTTTCTTTGGGCAAGATTTGCCCAAATGATTTGATACCCAAGACTAGTAATTCCAACTGAGTAAGTATTTGGGAAGGCAAGAACAGTCTTAAGTGCGCCAAATGATGGCGAAGTAGGAGTAAATAGTAGGGTTTCGTTCTTCAGTTTGTAGTTAAGGTAAAGGTCTGGAGACTCAATCTTTTTTCATGTTTTGAGTGGTTGCTTTAGGTCTAAATCTATTTGACGTTCATAGATAGAATGTTCGTTAAATAAGCGAGCAATTAAAAAGCTTGTGATACAAGCCACTAGAAGTGGTTTTAAAATCAGGAGATCTTTTGTTAGTGCAAATGCTAGGAACATTGCTGTTATAGGTGTCCGTGAGCACGCAGCGACAAATGCTCCCATTCCTGCAAAAACATAAGTGCTAGGGACATATTGTGTAATTGCTGCCATCCCATTGCCACAAGCCAACCCAAGTGAGCCACCTAAAATTAACATTGGATAAAATAGTCCACCAGGAGCTCCTGAAGCAGTTGCCAATCCTGAGGTAATAAATAGCACTAAAAAAATTGTTAATGCCATTGAGACATCAATACTTTGTTCTGCAATAATTTTTTTTAATTGAGTAATTTGTCGAAATTCGGTTGGCAAAGACGCATAAATTACTCCAAGTACGACTCCACATGAACTCATTTTTAGGATTAATCGATTGCCGAACCAAATTTTTCCTTTCTTTTGCATGGTTAAAACGTATCGGCAATACAGTTCAGCTGTGCATCCAACAATTATTCCTAGAGCAATTAAATAAATAAGATCAATTGGTAAGAAATCAATTGAACGAGAGTATTCACGTTGTACTTGAAAACCTAAGTTACTATCAAAACCTCCAGCTGTTGGATCTAAGCCAATTGCTTGTAGCAAGTCTGCCCAAGTGTCCGCCCAAAAGGTGGTTACGACTACAAGGATTAGTACGACTGGTTTTGCTGAATTTAGTAATTCTTCTATGGCATAAACAAATCCTCCTATAGGTGCACTGAATATTGCTGCCAAACCCGCACCTCCTCCAGCAGCAACAATTACTCTTCGGAAAGCTACAGGAGCCTTAAGTAATTGGGCCATTTTCCATGCTACTGAACCTCCCATTTGTACTGCTGGTCCTTCAGGGCCAAGAGGAAAACCACTGCCAATGGCCACAATTCCACTAAACAACTTGATCACTCCAACTCGTAGTCCCATGGGAACTGATCGGTGCCTTAGAAAAGCCATGATGTGAGTGACACCTGAGCCACTAGCTGCTGGAGCTAACGTTGTAATTAAATAGCCTGAAAGAAGCCCTCCCAAACCTCCTAGCAACGGTAAAACCAACCAAGGTGAGTTCTTTTTAAGTAGTTCTAATCTCCATTCATCAAGTTGATAGATACCAGCTTTAAATAACACTCCTGCTAGAGCGGCTCCTAGTCCAGTGAGAGCTAGAGCAACAACAACAACTAACCATTGTTGTCGAAGCAGATTACGAATACTACGATTTGAATTTATTGACTCTTGTTTTCTTTTTAGGCTATTTGATTGGGACATGAATGGATAATTCAGAGTTTTGCCAATATTTCACTTTCTTGTTCATTAGTTAATACTCGACCATCATCTATAAAATCTTCAATTTCATGGAAGTTTAGATATCTATACAGCTCGTTTGCGATAGGAGCGATTTTTTGTGCAGCAATTGATCGATATTCCTCTACCGTAGGAATGTGGCCTAAAAGAGAGCATACTGCTGCCAATTCAGCACTCCCTAAATAGACTTGAGCTCCGTTACCAAGTCGATTATTGAAGTTGCGTGTGCTTGTAGAGAAAACTAATGAATTATCTTCTACTCGTGCTTGGTTTCCCATGCAAAGAGAGCATCCTGGCATTTCCATTCGACTACCTGCTGCCTCAAAAATTTGGTAATAACCTTCTTTTTTGAGCATTTCTTCATCCATACGTGTTGGAGGGCAAACCCACAGTCTTGCTTTATTAGTGCCCGCTCCTTCTAAAACTTTTGCTGCTGCTCTGTAATGACCAATATTGGTCATACATGAGCCAATGAAAACTTCTTGAATTGACTCACCAGCTACTTCACTAAGAAGTTTGACTTTGTCTGGATCATTGGGACATGCCAGAACTGGTTCAGTTAATTCGTTAAGGTTAATTTCTATGGTTTCTGCATAGACCGCATGTTTATCTGGTTGGATTAATTCTGGAGCAGCCAACCAAGACTCCATTGCTTTGATCCTTCTGGCCAGTGTTCGCGGATCTTTATACCCTCTCGCAATCATATTTCTCAGTAATGCAATATTGCTGTTGAGGTATTCAGAAACAGTCTTTTCGGATAATTGAATTGTGCATCCAGCGCATGAACGTTCGGCACTTGCATCAGTTAGCTCAAATGCTTGTTCTAGTTTGAGATCAGGTAATCCTTCGATTTCCATAATTTTGCCGTTGAAGATATTGATTTTGTTAGCTTTTTCAACAGTGAGTAGACCTTGTTGTATTGCCATTAATGGGATTGCATTGACTACATCTCTTAGGGTTATGCCTGTTTGTAATGAGCCAGTAAAACGCACTAGTACAGATTCAGGCATGTCTAGGGGCATGGCACCAATGGCTGCAGCAAATGCCACTACCCCAGAACCTCCAGGGAATGAGATCCCAAGTGGAAAACGAGTGTGACTATCCCCTCCTGTACCTACTGTGTCTGGAAGCAACATCCGATTTAGCCAACTATGAATAATCCCATCTCCTGGGCGAAGGGCTATGCCTCCACGTGCTGCGAAAAAATCTGGCAATTCTTTTTGGGTGTCTAGATCTATAGGTTTTGGGTATGCAGCAGTATGGCAAAAGCTTTGCATCACCAAATCTGCTGAGAAACCAAGGCAGGCGAGTTCTTTCATCTCATCACGAGTCATTGGCCCAGTAGTGTCTTGGCTGCCAACAGTTGTAATAAGAGGTTCGCAGCTTGTTCCTGGTTTTATGCCTGGGAGACTGCATGCACGTCCAACTATTTTTTGCGCTTGCGTGAAATTCTGGTCATTATCGTTTGGTTGGCCTGGACGAATGAATAAATCAGAAGGCTCTAATCCAAGTTTGGTTCTTACTTTGTCAGTTAGTGCTCTCCCAATCATTAGCGGGATGCGCCCGCCCGCTTGAATTTCATCACTAATAGTTGTTGGTTTGAGATTGAATTCTGCTAAAACCTGTCCTTTAGTTCTTCCCTCAGTTGCTTTAGTAATAATGCCTTCATATGGATAGATGGTAATGATGTCACCTGTTCTCAATTCACTGACATCACATTCGATAGGTAGTGCACCTGAATCTTCTGCGGTATTAAAGAAGATTGGGGCAATCTTTCCTCCCAGTATTACTCCACCTGCTCGTTTATTTGGTATATAAGGGATATCTTCTCCCGTGTGCCAAAGCACTGAATTAATAGCTGACTTGCGTGAACTGCCTGTACCCACTACATCTCCGACATAGCTAACTGGATATCCTTTTGCTTTTAATGATGCAATGGTGTTGAGTCCATTTGGAACACGAGTTTCCAGCATTGCAAGTGCATGTAGAGGTATATCGGGTCTAGTAGTTGCATGGGTAGCAGGAGAAAGATCATCCGTATTTGTTTCTCCTTCTACCTTGAAGACAATGACAGTAATTTCTTTTGCAAGAGGTTTTTTAGATGTAAACCATTCAGCATTGACCCAGCTGTCTACAACTTTTTTTGCAAAACGATTATTTTCAGCTCGCTCTAAAATGTCATTTACTGCGTCATAGACCAAAAGGGTATTGCTGAGCCCATGGGCTGCGCAATCTGCAAGAACCAAGTTCTTACTTTCAAGAATTTCAATTAAGGCAGAAACGTTGTACCCGCCAATCATTGTTCCTAAAAGCTTTGTCGCTTCAAGAGGAGTTACTAAGGGACTATGTCTATGTTCATTTGCTACGGCACTCAGCCAGGTTGCTTTTACGTATGCTGCCTCATCAACTCCTGGTGGAATTCGATGCATCAGCATCTGTTGAAGTGCAGAACTATCGGGATCAGGCGGATTTTCTAGTAGTTCTGTGAGAGCTTTTGTTTGCTCTGCATTTAAAGGCAGAGCTGGAATGCCTTCGGCTTCACGTTCTGCAGCAAGCTGACGATAGGCACTCAGCATTCTGGTGACTCCTTAATGGTTGGAAAGAATTCTCAATTGCTCTGTTCTACTTTCCCATGTTGAGGGGATCTGAGTGCTGAAATACAAGTTCTTGATGCGTGGACTTTGTTATTTTCTTAGTCTTAGTAATTATGAATCAAGGATGAGATGACCACCACATCTGATCTACATGTGGTGGAAACAAGGCCATTGGTCTCACCTGGATTGCTGCATCGTGATTTTCCTACTGACTCTGATGCTGCAAATACGGTAGCTCTAGCAAGACAAAGGATTCAAGCAATTCTTAGAGGACAAGATTCTCGTTTATTGGTGATTGTTGGTCCTTGCTCAGTTCATGACATTAAAGCTGCTAAGGATTATGCAACTCAACTAAAACCTTTACGAGATCGGCATTTGGCCAATCTTGAGGTGGTTATGCGTGTTTATTTTGAAAAACCTAGGACAACTGTTGGTTGGAAAGGTTTGATCAATGATCCGCATCTTGATGGTTCATATGACATTAATACTGGCTTAAAACTTGCTCGCTCATTGTTGTTGCACTTAGCACGAGAGGGTATGCCAACAGCAACTGAATTACTAGATCCAGTTGTCCCTCAATATATTGCTGACCTGATTAGTTGGACTGCTATAGGAGCGAGAACTACTGAGAGTCAAACACATCGAGAAATGGCTTCTGGACTATCTATGCCAATTGGATATAAAAACGGTACAGATGGTACTGCAACGATTGCTATTAATGCGATGCAGTCTTCTTCAAGACCACATCATTTTTTAGGGATAAATAGTGAAGGTAAGGCATCAATAGTTAGTACGACTGGTAACCCAGATGGTCATTTGGTGTTACGTGGGGGCAAAAGTGGAACGAATTATCACATTGAAGCGGTTAGCGCTGTTGCTAAAGAACTATCTCAAGCGGGTTTAGTTGATCGTGTGATGGTGGATTGTAGTCATGATAATTCTAATAAGGATTATCGGAGACAAGTTCAGGTCCTCAAAAATGTTGTTGGCCAGATTCGTAAAGGTTCAAGTCATGTGATGGGTGTAATGCTTGAAAGTCATTTGGTAGAGGGAAACCAGAAGCTAGGAGGAGATTTATCAGCTCTTACCTATGGGCAAAGCATTACTGATGCATGCATTGATATCGATACAACAGCTAATCTGCTTGAAGAATTAGCAGCTGCAGTAGCCAATTAGCATTACTCTTGACAACTTAAAGATTGATTATGGGCTAAGCCATAACCATCCATAAGCAACTCCTATTGGTACAGTTAAGTTGTCGATACCCCAAGGGCCTATTTGCTCAAGGCCAACTGCTAAGGCTGCTATAGCTATTAACAATAGTGGATCAGGAAAAGTTTCACTTATTGTTGTGATAAGCAAGAGTACAATTAACCCTACCAATCCCATTGTAAGTGTGCCTGCTATTGACTTACGCTGACCAAAGACTGTCCAGTCTGGAGAGTGCAATTTAGGTCCTATTAAACCTGCTAAGCCATCTCCAAAAGACATTACAAGTACTCCAGCACTAACTGCTGCAGCATTGTTAGGCCAAAGAAAGATTAGTAGATAAGTAATACTTAGCCCATAAGCAATGGTTCCATAGCTTTGACGATTGACGTCTTCCATTGCGGGTAGTAGCCGTAATCGGTGGTTAATGAAAAGACCTAAGGTGATAATGCTTGCTATAGGAATGGCTAATTTTGCAGAAATTCCTAGAACCCAAGCCAATGGAATAACAGGCCCACTCCCGATATGGATGATTTTGCGACTTAATTCTTTTTCGGTAGGAAAAATTCTCCTACAAATTACAGCTGCAAATAAAACTATGCATATCCAGCCAAAAATGATAATTATTGAAGTTATATTGCCCAATCTATTGTCAGGCTGCTTGTTGATGGGTGGTCATTACTCTTAGCTTGAGAATTGCTTTTGCTTCTAATTGCCTTACACGCTCTCTGGAGACATTGATTTGGCGCCCAATCTCAGCAAGCGTGAGAGGTTCTTCTCCATCCAAGCCAAATCGTAACCGCAATATCTTTTGTTCTCTTTCATTCAATTGAGATAGCCAACCACCTAAATGCTCTTTTTGAATACTGCGATCCATACCTTCCATAGGTTCATCACAGTTGGGATCGGGAATCAGTTCGCCTAAGGTGCTTCGATCTTCTTCCCCACGAGCATGTGCATCTAGGGATGCGCAAGGAGCACTTTGAGCGACTAAATCTTCAAGATCTTGAGGCTCTATGCCCATTGCATGCGCAAGCTCCAAGCGATTTGGTTGACGTCCAAACCGATGAGAAAGTTCTCGTGAGATACGACGCATCTTTGAGAGCTTTTCACTGATGTGAATTGGCAAACGAATAGTACGAGCACTGTTATCAATTGCTCTTGTCATCCCTTGACGAATCCACCAATATGCATATGTAGAAAACTTATAACCCATTGCTGGATCAAACTTATCGACTGCTCGCTCTAAACCAATAGCTCCTTCTTGAACAAGGTCTAGAAGCTCCAAACCTTGATTTTGGTATTTTTTAGCGACACTAACTACCAGACGAAGGTTGGCTGCCATCATTCGATCTCTAGCTCGCTTACCCATGCGAATTTGATGTCGTTGACGCGGGGTTTGTTCCTCGAGGGGTGATTCCAGTAATTTCTTCATTGTTTGCACGTGGTGTGCAAGTTCAATTTCCTCAGCGGGGGTAAGTAATGGGACTCGTCCGATGCTGCTTAGATAAAAACCAATTGCATCAGTACCTAGTCGACCACCATTACGGTGCTGAGAACGAGAGCCATTTTTACTCTTATTGGCTTTTTCTCCACGTTTTTTTGATGTTGTTGGCAACACAGCCTCTGGTGTTTTTGCACTAGAAGTTTGCTGTGTAGATTCCAGAGGGATCCCCATCACCCTGGCCTCCTATATTTAGATTTGGCCGGAATTTAGCACTGATAACGCTTAGTAGACATCGTAAATTGGAAATCTTTCAGTAACCCTGTAAATCTATTTGGCCAGGTAAAAGACTCAGCAAGAGTCACAATTGGGCACGCATTAAGTATTTGTACTGCTTATTTTCTTGGATTGTTCAATTAATTGAAGCTGTGCACATCTGTTGTTTGCTCCTGGACGACGTTGGATAAAACTTCCATCGCTTTGCATTTCCCACGCATTCCGATTGTCATTTAAATAGAGTTCTAAGAGCTTCTCTAATTCTTCCCTTAGGGTGATTGACTCCACGGGTGTAACTGCTTCTACTCGTCGGTCTAAGTTGCGTCTCATCCAATCTGCACTTCCAAGAAAAGCTTCTGATTTACCATTATTTCCAAACCAAAAAATTCTAGAATGTTCAAGAAATTGACCGATTATGCTAATAACTTGAATGTTTTCACTTAGACCTTCTCTCCCTGGGTAAAGACAACACATACCTCTTATAATTAATTCAATCTTTACTCCTGCCTTAGATGCTTTATAGAGCAGATTAATAATATTTGGGTCGACGAGAGAATTCATTTTGGCTCGTATTCTCCCAATCTTCCCATTTTTGGCATGTTGGATTTCACGTTGAATTAGTGATTCAATTCCTTTCCGAAGAGTCACTGGTGCAACTAGTAATTTTCGAAAAGATTGTTGCTTAGAAAAGCCAGTTAGATAATTAAAAAGTTCCACTAGGTCTTGACCTAGCTCAGGTTGGGCGGACAATAAACTAAGATCTGTGTATAGCTTGGATGTTTTGGCATTGTAATTGCCTGTACCAATATGGAAATAACTGCGTAAGCGTTCTTTTTCTTTTCGGATGACTAACGCGATTTTAGTATGTGTTTTGAGGCCAAGCACACCGTAGACAACATGTACACCTGATTGCTCTAGATGTTTGGCCCATTGAATATTATTGTCTTCATCAAAGCGCGCTTTCAGCTCTACTAGTGCCATTACTTGCTTCCCATTTCCTGCGGCACGGATCAGTGCTGCGATAATTGGTGAATCTTTCGAGATTCGGTAAAGAGTCATTTTGATCCCCATTACAAGGGGATCATCTGCAGCTTGATTAATGAATTCTTCAACAGAGGTTGAGAAAAGATCATAGGGATGATGTAAAAGCAAATCTTTACGTCGAATTATTGAAAATATGTTTTTGAACTCCTCTGTTTTTATCGAACCATCTTCTAATAAACCTCGTTGACTTTGTTTTAGTAAGTGATGCGTGACACCTTGATGAGGCTCACTTTTGAGGTTTGGTAGATTAATTTTAGTTAATTCAAATAGTTCGTCCAGCCCTAATAGGCCTTGTACGCGATACAGATCTTCTTCTTGAACTGCCATGCCCTCTATTAGTAGGTTCATCATTGGTTGTGGCATCTCTTCGGAGACTTCAAGTCGAACGACTTCTCCTCCCCTTCGTCGTTTACGTAAGCCTTGTTCCAACGCACTCATCAAATCATCAGCTTCAATGTCTCGTAATTCCAGGTCGGCATCTCGAGTAACTCGAAAAAAGTAGTGGTTTTCGATCTTCATGCCTGGAAAGAGCATCTTTAAGTTGTATGCAACTACTTGCTCGATTGGTATAGCGATATGAACAGGTTGTGACTTGACTTCATTGATATCAGTTGGGATAACAACAAACCTTGCCATTGTTTTTTGAGGAACTTTGACCCTTGCGAATTGCCTCTGATTCGTCGCAGGATCTAGGATCATTGCAGCGACATTTAAGCTTAGATTGCTAACAAAAGGGAAAGGATGCGCTGGATCAACAGCTAATGGAGTTAATACTGGAAAAATTGCTGTTTGGAAATAGTTGTTAATCCAGATCTTTTGACGTGAATTGAGTTCTTTATAATTGAGTAGGTGAACGTTGGAAGAGGCTAGTTTTGGTTTTAAAAGTTTGAGATAGTGATCCTGTTGTTGAGTAAGTAGAGGTATTAAATGCGCTCTGATCTCTTGGAGTTGTTGCTCCGGGGTTTTTCCATCTTCACTAGTTTTTGTGATACCAGCGTCTACTTGTGATTTCAGAGAGGCCACACGAACCATAAAAAATTCATCGAGATTGTTGCTGAAAATCGCACTAAATCTTGCTTGCTCTAGTAGCAGTGTTCGTGAATCAAGTGCTTGAGCAAGAACTCTTTTGTTGAAATTAATCCAGCTCAATTCTCGATTGATGTATTGGTTTTTTGTTTTTAAGGTTTTAGTCATAGAGTCATATCGGTTGTTGATTAGAGATTTTGTTGGAGAAGTAGCAAGTTCATCTGTAGGTTTTTTGTTTGGATTACTCTTTAATTAGATGATGATTGTTCTTTGTACTTTGGCAAACCATTACCTGTAACTAAAATAATCACGATTATCAAAAGATAAGTAGTTCCAATGAATGGACTTTTTTGACCTAAGAGGTCGTAGCAAAAACCTGCTGCACTAGCCCCTATGAAAGTGCCTAAACTTTGTAGTCCTTGAAGGCTACCAAGCACTGCTCCTTGACCAGAACCATCCAGTCGTCTAGATATTAATGCTCTTAGGCAAGGGGTCACGAGGCCAGTCCCGATAGCTAGTACCCCTACCGCACTGAAAACCATAGGAATGGAATTGTCTGTGTTAGCAAGAGTTAGAAGAATACAGCCTGCAATTACGAACCCAATACCTGCCAGTGTTAGCCGCCACTCCCCAAACCGATTAACTAGTGGTCCAATTAATCCTCCTTGTACGACCATTGCGACAACTCCTACTACCACGAAAGCTTGGCTTGATAGTTGGGGGCCCCAATTAAAAGCTTCTTTTAGATAAAGCACTAAAACTGCAGTGAATCCGTTAAAAGCCATGAAGAAAATAAAGAATGCCAAACAAAGTCGACGCGATAACGGATTGGTGAAGACACGACTGAGTTGGGTAAAGGGATTTAGCTCTCTTTTGCGGACTAAAGAACTGCGTGCTTTTATTGATAACGTTTCAGGGAGTATCCATATCACTAGCGCTAAGTTTGATAATGCAAAGAGTGTTGCTGCCCACACAGGAAGCGTGACACTAAATTGCGCAAGAGCTGTTCCGAGACCTGGACCAAGTACAAATCCCAGTCCGAAGGCCACGCCTATGAGTCCGAAGGTTTTTGCGCGGTTTTCAGGAGTTGAAATGTCTGCTAATACGGCAGTAGCAGTAGCGGCCGTACCCCCACTAGCCCCATCAATGACTCTGGCCCCAAAAAGCATTAATAGAGGCAGGCTTGTTGCCCAGATGGGCAAGAGGTTGACCCAGTCGATACTTACTGTGACAGCAAAAAGGAAAAGCCCTATTACTGAGCCTGCTACGCATGTAATGATGACTGGTTTTCTGCCAAAACGATCACTTAGTGCTCCTATTAATGGAGCAACTGCGAACTGGGATATTGCGTAAGTTCCGGCGAGGAGTCCAAGAGTACTTCCACTGTTAGTAAAACGTTCTAGTAGGAAGGGAAGTAAAGGAAAGACAATAGTTTCTCCAAGTCGGTCATTTAATAGTGTTATAAAAGCACTCATTAGAGTGGGAATCTTGGGCTTTTGCACAGATTCAAGTTTCATTGCTGATCTCACCATCCCATAAAGCTTGTTCAATTGATTTAGTTTGCTCAGAGTCAGATGTTTGGTAGTTATCAGTTAAAACCACTTAGACCTTCTCATTACATTGCAGTAAAAGAGATTTATGCAGATGCAATTGCATCTCACGGCGCATGTTTTTATACGAAAGAACAAATTCAGGCTTGGGTTTCATTGGCTTGGTTGCCAGGTGTTCTTGATGCACCGTTGGCCGAAGGCAGGGGTTGGATAAGTCTTGAAAATCAGAATATTGCAGCATTTGCTGTGAGATATCCTATTGATCGCTTAGCTCTTCTCTATTGTCGTGGCTGTTATGTTCGCCGAGGACATGCATCTTATTTACTTGATCATGTGGAACATGAGGCATGGGAAGAAGGTCAAACAAGATTAGTTACCGAGGCAAGTCTTTTTAGTCATCCATTGTTGTTGCGACGTGGCTGGAAACTCATTGATTTAGAACAAATAGAAATAGGCGGAGTTAGTTTTGATCGTTACCTCATGGAAAAATTTTTTAAATAATTGATCAAATTTGGAATTATTCAGACTTTGCTTTCGACCTAATTAATTGTTTAAGTGTTGCCTTGGCTGATCCAGAACTTAGGCAAGTTTCTGCTTTGTTCACACCTTCGTCAATACTATTGGCATTCCCACTGAACCATAGGTAGACACCAGCATTCCAAAGTAGTGACTCTTTTAACGGCCCTTTGTTGTCTAGAGCTTCGAATGCTTGAGTTCGCCATTGATCAAGATTCTTCCATTCAACATCTTTCCCAGAACATTTGTGATCACATGGATGGATGATGATTCGTTCGAATTGGTTTTGTTGTATGCGTCCTGTTATACATGCACGACTTATTGGTAGATCAGTTCCTCCTTCTAGCCCTTTGACTGAAATGAGATCTTTCTCTCCAATAAGTTTAAGAGCTTTCCAAGCTCTTTCTTCGGTAGGAGGGTGAACAAATCCGCTGATTAGTAGGTGTTCCCCTTGATGAGCTGTCCAAATTAATTCCATGCTAGCTAATGGTGGACGTTTACCTAACTCGTCTCGATAATTTGTCAGGTTTTCAGCTAAGACGAAGTGGTCTGGTTGATAAATTAGTGCAAGTCCATTGTCGTTAAAATAAGTCTGTAATTCATGTATCGCTAATCCTGTTAGTTGTAGGTCAAGTGCATTGAAAAGTTCTGCAGTAGTAATTCCATATTTGATTGGCATGCGTTTTCCTCCATGTAGTACGACTGGTTGGCCAGTACTCAGTAAAATGAGGGTTGTAAGTGGATAGATAGGTGCAGTTCGATTACGACCATCGAATGGCATACCAAAGCAAATGGGACGTTTTTGGTCTCGTTTTGAAGATAATCTTGGACCTAACTTTGAATAAGTATCAATCATGCCTGCGAGCTCTTGTGGTTCAGGCCGTCTCATGCGATGGGCGATCATGAACGCTCCAATTTGAGCAGGAGTAGCTTTTGATTCCAGTATTAGTTTTAACGCAGTTGCAGATTCTTCACGACTTAGTCCACAGCCAGTATTCTCACCACTGCCAATTTTGCGGAGATAGGCTTTGAATTGTTCTTTGCCTTCAATCACTTTTGGAAAGCTTTGATTAGAGGAAAATCTTCTTTAAATGCTTATTGTTTGCAACCCAATCCTGCTTGTGGATTTGCTTGCTCTTTGAGCATAGTACTTACATTTTCTATAGGGTTGAAAATGGATGACTCTGCCAAATCAAAACGAATGACCTAACGTCATCATTTAGAGCCACTTTTGATTCGTTGCGGTTGATACGAAACTTCTTCGAATTCACGCTAGATATTGAGTTTTATATGATTCTGAATATTGCTTCAGCCAGGAAAATTCATATTTCATTCGCTGCCTTACGTGAAATAGAGTTGTTGTGTCTTGGTTTTATAGATTCTTTGAGACTTCTGCTATGACCGAGGCTCAATATGGCCATGTTTATCTTGTTGGGGCGGGACCTGGTGATCCTGACTTATTGACAGTGAAGGCACAACGTTTATTGAATCAATGTGATGCTCTTATTTATGACTCTTTAGTACCTCAGGAGCTGCTTGAGATGGTGCCTGATTCATGTCATCTACATTTTGTTGGTAAAAGGCGTGGTCATCACTCAATGCCACAAATGAAGATTAATTCTATTTTACTAGCAATGGCTTGTAATCATTCATGTGTGGTTCGTTTGAAGGGAGGAGATCCTTTTTTATTTGGACGAGGTGCAGAAGAAGCGTCTTATTTAGAACGTCATGGTGTGCCCGTCGAGGTTGTTCCGGGAATAACAGCTGGGATTGCAGCTCCTGCTTATGTGGGAATTCCTGTTACACATAGGGTTGCTGGTTCTACTGTGACTTTTGTTACTGGGCATGAGGGGGTGGACAAACGTCGCCCATGTGTAAATTGGCGTGCTCTTGCGAAAGCCAGTGATGGCTTGGTGATTTATATGGGATTACACAATCTTGAGCACATTATTGATGAGTTGATTTCTGGTGGTTTGGATCCTGCTACTTCAGCTGCCGTTATTCAGCAGGGTACGGTCATCGGTCAAAGGTT
>QCRS01000005.1 GCA_003211755.1 Prochlorococcus sp. AG-463-F15
ACTGGCATGAAATCCAAAACATCTCTCAATCACAAAATTAGTTTTAATTTTTCTATTGAACAATATTCACTTTTAATCTTTATTTCTATTGGTCTCCTTGGCGCATTTAATCATTCTCTCTGGAGAGATGAGATGCAGGGATGGCTTGTCGCTTGGAGAAGTGATGATTTGCTTTCCTTATGGCAAAACAATGCTCCTTCGGGTCACCCAGTCCTCTGGTCAACTTTGATTTATTTGGTCAAAGATATCACTGGTTCTCCTTTAAGTATGCAATTACTTCATTGGGGATTAGGGTGCCTTGCTTTGATTTGTTTTTGGCGTTGGAATCCACTGAAGAGTTGGCAAAAAGCACTTTTTACTTTTGGTTATTACCCTTTTTGGGAATATTATTTTGTTTGTCGTCATTATGTTTTAGCAGAGTTACTCACATTTATATTTTGTAGCGCCTACCCACTTCGCCGTAAGTCTTATTTACCATCTGCTCTTTGCCTTGGATTACTTGTAAATACTCATGCATTTGCATGGTCATTAGCATTTGCAGCTTTTGTTACTCTTTTCGTTGAATGGATCTCAACTAAAGAACAAAGGCATTCTTACTTTAATAACAAATATTGGATATTGGACCTATCTGTAAGCCTGCTTATACTTATTGTTTTGACTACCTTATCTATATATAGTCTTCTTCAGGTCAGAGAAGCTGTTGATGTTATTCCAAGTGATTTTGACATACGACATCTGTTTAGAGTTATTGGTAGGGTTTTTGGAGGATATGTTTTAATTATTCCAAACCATCAAAGATGGTTTGATCTTATATTTTGTTCGATTATTACGATAGGTTTTATCTCTGTAACCCTTAGCTTTTTGAAGAGATCTATTTCGGCATCTTTATTCTTTATCTCAGGTATAAGTTTTCTATTTGCTTTTAATTATTTCCTTTATTTAGGTATCGGTTCACGCCATTATGGATATTATTTCTTGATTCTTATAGCTTCAATATGGTTGGCTCTACATTCAGACCATTATTCTCAAGATCAGCGGATTGATATAAATAGGCATATTCCATTAGTAGAGAGTTTATCTAAGCTTTTCCCTCATCTTCTAACTTTTTGCTTGGCTATTCATTCTGCGGCTGGAATTCATCGAGTACTGTATGACTTTTATGTTCCTTATTCGGCTGGCAAGGTTACAGCAGAGTATATCCAAGCTCAAGGTTGGTCAGATGAACAAATATTTGGTACCCGTGATGTTGAGGTTAGTACAGTTTCAGGCTATTTAGATCGAGATATTTTCTATCCAGAGCTGAATGATTGGGGTAGTTATGCACAATGGAATAATCGTATTTCAATTGATAGAAAAGATACCTTGTTTCATCTCAACTCTTTTTTCTCCAAGCATCCAGATATTAATCGTCTTCTAGTGATTCTTAGCAAAGCCTCAGCTTTTCGCGAAATGAATACCGGGCAGACAAAAGTTCAAGGCGATCTGCGTATTTTAGCCGACAAAAAATTTGAGAGGTCTTGGATTAAACCTGAACGTTTCTATCTCTATTGGGTAGAAAAAATGGATTAATCTTGTTAGGTGCCATTCTATTTGGTATTCAATCAAGAAGTTCTTGCTTTCTCATTAGTCTTCTATCAAAGACTCTGCGATATTTATGACCACAACTTTCTTGCAATCTTTATTAGGTGAACCGGTTTTAGCTTTAGGGCTGGTTTCATTCTTTTTCCTTCTAATCACTCTTCCGTTTTCTTTTTGGGCTGCAGCAGGAAATAATTGCTCCTCTTCTGCTACAACACTCGTGGCAGTGGCGAATTTTTGCTTAACTTCGCTTTTAGTCCTTAGGTGGTGGGAATCAGGCCATTTCCCAATCAGTAATCTTTACGAGTCACTTTGTTTCTTGGCTTGGGCTTGTACACTTTGCCAACTTTTTCTTGAAAGATCTTTTTCTTCTCCTTTGATTTCAGCTGTAGCGACTCCTATGTCTTTGATTTGTATTGCATTTGCGAGTTTTGCACTTCCTGACCGATTACAAGAAGCCTCACCTTTGGTTCCAGCTCTTAGGTCTAGCTGGCTTGTTATGCACGTAAGTGTTGTTATGTGCAGCTATGCTGCACTTTTAATTGGATCATTATTATCCTTAGTTGTTTTATTTACCGATAGAGACCAAGAGTTTGAAATAAGAAGTAGTTCTATTGGGTCGGGTGGTTTTAGAAATTCAGGATCCAATATTTCTAATCTCAACTCTACTATGACTGTAGATCTTAGCCCTCTAAGTTTTAGTCGAATAGAAAGGATTGATAGTCTAAGTTACCGATCTATAACGGTTGGTTTCTTACTCTTAACAATAGGATTGATCAGCGGAGCTGTTTGGGCAAATGAAGCTTGGGGAAATTGGTGGAGTTGGGATCCAAAGGAGACATGGGCTCTAATTTGTTGGTTGGTTTATGCAGCTTACTTACATACTCGTATAAGTAGAGGTTGGCAAGGTAGAAAATCTGCAGTAGTTGCAGCTGTGGGGCTATTTGTTATTTGTATTTGTTATATTGGAGTTAATTTACTTGGAATTGGTTTGCATAGTTATGGTTGGTTCTTTTAAAACTATAAAAATATTACTCGTATTTGCTTAACGTTAATTGTAGCCACATATCATTTTATTCCTTTAATCAATTATGCAGAAGGCCTCTTGCTGTTTCTTATGCCTTTAATAGCTTCTTCATAACTTGGTTGATTGAAAACTCCTGAGCCACTAACAATTGCATTTGCTCCAGCTTCAATTACTTTCCAAGCATTGCTAGCTTTGATTCCGCCATCAACTTCTATCCATGGATCTAAACCACGTTCGTCACAAGTTCTACGGAGATCTCGTATTTTCTTGACTTGACTATCTATAAAACTTTGTCCACCAAATCCAGGGTTTACACTCATAATTAGAATTAAATCACAGAGTTCTAAGCAATAATCCAAAGTGTCAAGTGGCGTACTTGGATTTAATACTGCACCAGCCTTTATGCCTAGATCTTTTATTTGAGCAAGGTTTCGATGTAGATGCGGGCAGGCTTCTACTTGTACATAAATGTGATCAGCTCCTGATTTAGCGAAATCAGCCACATATTTTTCAGGCTCGATGATCATTAGATGAACATCTAATGGCTTTTGAGTAACTGGTCTGAGTGCTTCAACAATTAAGGGTCCAATAGTGATGTTTGGTACGAAACGACCGTCCATTACATCAACATGAATCCAGTCTGCGCCGGCTTTGTCAACGGCCCTTACTTCTTCTCCTAATCGTGAGAAGTCGGCAGAGAGGATGGATGGTGCTATTACGAGTGGTTTGGTGCTCATCGTTCTTTAACTTTGACTCGAGATTCTATTGATTAATGGGCTAACAGCATTTGAGAGTTACTTGCACTGATACAGTTGTCGGCCTTAAGAGCTGAGAACCACTGCGGCACCAAGTGCTTTTTCTTGACTATTGAAAACCATTCTCTAGTCAGTAAATTCCAAGCCCTTCTCCTTTCTTTTGTATTTAATTTTCTCTCCCGTAGCTACTCAAGTGGATCGCACTCTCATTCAGGAAATTCTCGAGGTTGTAGAGCAAGCAGCTATTGCCTCCGCTGAATTAACAGGCTTAGGAAAAAAAGACGAAGCAGATGCGGCAGCTGTAGAGGCGATGCGCAAACGCATGGGTCAGATTGAAATGCAAGGACGCATCGTCATTGGAGAAGGAGAGAGAGACGAGGCTCCAATGCTCTATATCGGCGAGGAGGTTGGAAGTGGAAGTGGCCCTGGGGTCGATTTTGCTGTTGATCCATGTGAAGGTACAAATCTCTGTGCAAACAGCCAGAGAGGCTCTATGGCTGTTCTTGCTGCTTCCGATAGAGGAGGCCTTTTTAATGCACCAGATTTTTATATGAAAAAACTTGCTGCGCCACCAGCAGCAAAGGGTAAGGTTGATATAAGGAAATCTGCTACCGATAACATAAAGATTCTTAGTCAGTGTCTAGGATTAGCTGTAAGCGAGCTCACAATTGTTGTAATGGATAGAGCTCGTCATAAAGATTTGATTTCTGAAATTCGTTCTACAGGAGCAAGAGTCCAACCAATTTCAGATGGTGATGTTCAGGCTGCTATTGCATGTGGTTTTGCTGGAACAGGTACTCATTGCTTAATGGGAATAGGTGCGGCCCCAGAAGGAGTCATTTCGGCAGCTGCAATGCGAGCTTTAGGCGGACATTTCCAAGGCCAATTAGTTTATGACCCTGCAATTGCACAGACAAGTGAATGGGCTGATTACACCAAGGAAGGAAATATTGCTCGATTAAATGAAATGGGTATTACTAACGTAGACAAAATTTATGAGGCAGATGAACTAGCTTCAGGAGAAAATGTTGTGTTTGCTGGAAGTGGAATAACCGATGGACTTTTGTTCCATGGGGTTAAGTTTGAAATTGATTGCACACGCACTAGCAGTCTCGTGATTAGCACTCTTGACGATACGGCTCGATTTACTAATACCATTCATATCAAGGATGGTGCTAAGAGCATTGCCTTGAGCTGACGACTATTACGACTAGAAAAGAGGGACCTTTCTATGCACATTGCCGTTGTCGGTCTTAGCCATCGCACGGCACCTGTTGAAGTCCGTGAGAAGCTCAGTATCTCTGAGCAATCTATGGAAAAGTCTCTTAAGTCATTAAGGGATAATGAGCAGGTACTTGAAGTCTCTATTCTCAGTACATGTAATCGACTTGAAATATATATATTATTGAGACATCCAGACTTGGGGTTAGAAGCTGTAAGGGAATTTCTTATGGCTTACTCTGGCCTTGAAGAAGAACATTTAATTCCACATTTATTTACTTATAACCAAGAAGAGGCAGTTGCTCATTTGATGAAGGTTGCTGCAGGGCTGGACAGTTTGGTGTTGGGCGAAGGACAGATACTTTCTCAGGTAAAGAAGATGCTTCGATTGGGACAAGAGCATCAATCGATGGGACCTATCCTCAACCGATTGCTTACACAGGCTGTCAGTACTGGGAAGAGAGTTAGAAGTGAAACCAATCTTGGAACAGGTGCTGTCTCAATTAGCTCTGCGGCTGTAGAGCTAGCACAATTGAAACTTGGCCAATCTCAAGGGAAAGATCAATTGGTCAGCCTTGAGCCTGAAGTAGTTGCTGTTGTGGGTGCAGGCAGAATGAGTAGATTACTTCTTCAACATTTGCAATCTAAGGGCTGCTCCGGACTGACTTTGATTAATCGGACTAGGGAGCGTGCTGAATCTTTGGCATCTGATTTTCCTGACCTTGATGTTGATTGCCGATTACTTGATGAACTTGATAATTGCTTGAGCAGTTGTTCACTTGTTTTTACTAGTACTGCAGCAGACACGCCAATTATTGATAGATCTCGTTTGAAGAACCTCTCTCTAACTTCCCTTCGACTGATTGATATAGGTGTACCAAGAAACATTGCAGCTGATGTTGATGGTGTCTCAGGTGTTGAGTCTCATGATGTTGATGACTTGCAAGAAGTAGTTTCTAGGAATCAGGAAGCTCGTCAGAAAGTTGCACTAGAAGCGGAAGGTTTGCTGCAAGAAGAGGGACGCCTCTTCCTTGAGTGGTGGGACAGTCTTGAGGCGGTCCCAACGATAAATCAACTTAGGGCGACTTTAGAAGCGATACGTAGTGAAGAACTCCAAAAGGCTTTGAGTCGAATGGGACCGGATTTCTCCGCAAGAGAGCGGAAGGTTGTAGAGGCATTAAGCAAAGGCATTATTAATAAAATTCTCCATACGCCAGTAACTCAACTAAGGGCTCCTCAAGCTCGATCCGAAAGGAAAGAGGCACTTAGGGTTGTTGAAACCCTTTTTAAATTGAGCTTGCCTAATGATGGGAAATAACTATCGGCCAGGCCTTTTGGAGCTTGTAGAAGGAGCAGACATTAATCGATCTGCCCTTTCATTCGATTTTGTGCGGCTGTCTTCCAGTAGGTTTGCAACTCAATGCAGATTTGCGCAAGAAGAATGAAGCGTGTTTTAGCAATAATTTTGGGGGGTGGAGCAGGTACTCGCCTCTACCCTCTTACTAAGATGAGAGCAAAGCCTGCAGTACCTCTTGCAGGTAAATATCGTTTAATTGATATACCAATTAGCAATTGTATTAATTCGAACATCAACAAGATGTACGTTTTAACTCAGTTTAATAGTGCATCTTTGAATCGACATCTTACCCAAAGTTATAACTTAAGTGCACCATTTGGTCAAGGATTTGTTGAAGTTTTAGCAGCCCAACAAACTCCCGACAGCCCATCTTGGTTTGAAGGTACCGCGGATGCGGTTAGAAAATACCAATGGTTATTTCAAGAGTGGGATGTTGATGAATATTTAATATTATCTGGTGATCAACTATATAGAATGGATTACAGTCGCTTTGTAGAGCATCATCGTAATACAGGTGCTGACTTGACTGTCGCGGCACTTCCTGTAGATGCAGAGCAAGCTGAAGGCTTTGGTTTAATGCGAACTGATAATCAAGGAAATATTAAAGAGTTTAGTGAAAAGCCCAAAGGTCAAGCATTAAAGGCTATGGCTGTAGATACATCTCGTTTTGGCCTTTCATCAGAGTCAGCAAAACAGAAACCATATCTAGCCTCTATGGGTATATATGTTTTCAGTCGAGCCACACTATTTGACCTATTAAATAAGAATCCAGCCCACAAAGATTTTGGCAAAGAAGTTATACCAGAAGCTCTAGATAGAGGTGATACTTTGAAAAGTTATGTATTTAATGATTATTGGGAAGACATCGGAACGATTGGAGCATTCTATGAGGCTAACCTTGCATTAACTAAACAACCTACTCCTCCATTTAGTTTTTATGATGAGAAATTTCCTATATATACTCGTCCACGCTATTTACCACCTACAAAACTAGTAGATGCTCAGATTACTGACTCAATTATTGGTGAAGGTTCTATTCTCAAGTCATGTAGCATTCATCATTGTGTTTTAGGGGTACGAAGCAGGGTAGAAAGTGATGTGGTATTACAAGACTCTTTAGTTATGGGTTCTGACTTTTTTGAGTCTTCCGAGGAAAGAGCAGCTTTAAGAAAGGGTGGTGGAATTCCTCTTGGCGTAGGTCAAGGTACAACGGTAAAAAGAGCAATCTTGGATAAGAACACAAGAGTTGGCAACAACGTTGCGATAGTCAATAAAGATCACGTTGAGGAGGCTGACCGAGCGGATGAAGGTTTCTATATAAGAAATGGGATCGTTGTTGTAGTAAAGAATGCAAGTATCTCTGATGGCACTATCATTTAAAAAAGTGTTTGCAACCACTAGGTTTTTTATCTACGACTAGTCTTTTTATCTAGTAGCTTTGATAGTTGATTTATTGATAACAATTTTCCAACCCTGACATAGTTGCCTTATTAACAGTCGATTTTGTGCCGTAGGGGTCACACTATCTCAAGTTGAAACTTTTTAGATGTCCAAGGCTCATTTTGGTTTGATTGGTCTTGGAGTAATGGGCGAGAATCTCGTGTTAAATGCAGAACGTAATGGATTTTCAAGTGTTGTTTACAACCGTACCTATGCAAAAACAGAAGCTTTCTTAAAGGGTCGTGGTTTTGGTAAGTCTATTGAAGGAGCAACTAGCCTTCAGGATTTTGTTGACAAGCTTGAAAGGCCTCGAAGGATCCTCATGATGATTAAGGCTGGGGGACCTACTGATGCAGTGATTGAGCAAATATCTCCTTATTTAGAAGAAGGTGATTTGCTAATTGATGGAGGCAATTCTCAATTTAGGGATACAGAAAGACGTGTCGCAGATCTTGAGAGTAAGAGTTTTGGATATATAGGCATGGGTGTATCTGGCGGAGCGAAAGGTGCACTGGAAGGACCAAGCATGATGCCAGGTGGAACTAAAACTTCTTATCAAGCAATTGAGAGCCTTTTAAGCAAGATGGCAGCTCAAGTAGAGGATGGACCATGTGTCACATATATAGGGCGGGGAGGTTCAGGACACTTTGTGAAAACTGTCCACAATGGAATTGAATATGGAATAGAGCAGATCCTTGCTGAGTCATATGACCTGATGAAACGAGGAGCTGGAATGAATGGAGATCAGATTGCAGATGTGATGTCTTATTGGAACAGTACCGAGGAACTCTGTTCTTATCTTGTTGAAATTACTGAAGCTTGTATGCGAACTAAAGATCCAATTGATGGAACAGATATCGTTGAAAAGATCATGGATAAAGCAGGACAGAAGGGGACAGGATTGTGGACTGTTATTAGTGCCTTGGAGCTCGGGGCGGCAGTTCCAACTATTTATGCGTCACTTAATGGGCGTGTAATGAGTTCCATGAAGTCCCAGAGAATTGCTGCAGAATCAATCCTGAAAGGGCCTTCTATTGATCATATTGATTTTGGTGATGCAACTAATGGTTTACCTCCATTAATGGATGCTGTTGTTTTGTCCTCTATGGCTAGTTACGCGCAAGGAATGGAGTTGTTGCGACTCGCATCTTCTGAGTACGACTATCAATTAGATATGCCTTCTATTGCTCAGATTTGGAAAGGTGGATGCATAATACGTTCAACTCTTCTTAAACGAATCCAGGATGCATTTACGCTGGATCCAAATCTTACAAATCTTTTAATAGACCCTTGGTTTGCAGAACAAGTCAATCGTCGTTTGCCTGGATTGGCAAAGGTAGTTATAAATGCTTCACAATCAGGTATTCCTGTCCCTTGCCTCAGTAGTACACTTGATTATATTAATAGTTACAGAACTGGACGTTTACCACAGAATTTGGTTCAGGCTATGAGGGATTGTTTTGGTTCACATACTTATGAACGTCTAGACAAAGAAGGTGTATTTCATACTGACTGGATTTAAAAGAGGCTCTTAATGACTTCTTACAAAATTGAAAAATCTATTGATCCAAATGAGTTGGCTCGTAAAGCCTGTCAGATAATTGCATCAAATATTGATCTTGCTTTGGATGAGAGGGATAGAGCTCAAATTTCTCTCTCAGGAGGATCAACTCCAATAAAAACATATAACTTGCTTGGTAAAGAGCATCTCCCATGGGATCGAGTTGATCTATTCCTTGGCGATGAAAGATGGGTTGATCAAAGTGATAAGGCAAGCAATGCTGGAATGATCCGTAAAACTTTGCTTGCATCTCCTCCGGGATCATTTTGTAGATTCCATCCAATACCTACAATTCAGTTCCCAAGTCCTGAGCAGAGTGCTGAAGCTTTTTCAGAACTTTTGATGAAAGTATGTATTGGACAACCACCAGTTTTTGATTTGATATTGCTTGGACTTGGTGATGATGGCCATACAGCTTCTCTTTTTCCAGGAAGTGAAGCTCTAAGTATTAAAGAAAGTTGGACTACTGTTACTAATGCTAATGGCCATGAGCGAATAACTCTTACTTCCTCAGTATTAAGTGCTGCTCGCAAAATAGTATTTCTTGTTAGTGGTGAATCAAAACAGATTGCACTTCAGAGGTTAATAGACCCTAATGAATCTTCGAATAGAACTCCTGCGAAATTGGTTCAACCGGATTCAGAGATATTGATCTTAGCTGATGAGAGATCTTCTTCTCTGATCTAGTATTTATCTACCTTTATATGCTCATCTTATTTACTATTGGTTAGTTTCCTTGCCTATGAATGACAATTTCTCTGACATAACAACTCCAATCTCAGATTCTACTATTATTAATTATTTCGAGGATTGGACCTCCCTTAATGATTCGATTATGGGAGGCACAAGCAAAGCCACCTGTTCAATGCAATCAGATGGACTTGAATTGAAAGGAGAATTGGTAGAAGAGGGAGGTGGTTTTGTGAGTTGTAGATCCCCAGTATTTAAACCACCTTTAAATCTTTCTAATTATCATAGTCTGAAGATTAAAGTTGATGGAGAAGGACGTACTCTCAAGATCGCACTTTTTTGTGACTTGCAATTATTAGGATTAAATGAATTGTTCTTTCCTGGAATTCATTGGGTGGCAGAAGTGCCTACTATTTCTTCTGGAACAACATCTATAGAAATTCCTTTTAGCAAGTTTCAACCAACTGTTCGTGCAAAACAAATCCCTATTTCGCCAAGCATAAATCCAAAAGCAATTACACAATTGCAATTGCTTCATTCTAAGTTTGGAGAACCAGGTGAGTTAAATTTAGGATTTAGGCCTGGACCTATAAAAATCTTACTACGTTCCATCAGTGGATGTTCCTGATTCCTCAATTGATTGGTCAGTTCTTGTCGCCTCAATTGCTGATATATGCATGAAGCCATGGAAACATGCAGTTATTTGTGAAAATTTTAAAGTTCACGATAATTTTAATTCACATGATCCAATTGAATTGAATATAAGAATTGAATGTAGGAATTTAGAAGGTGAAAGATATCCTGCAAATGATCTTGAATTAGAGATTTTTCGAAGTGGTAAAGAGTTGAATCTGATGGTTGGTTGGTGCAACAAGTTGGATAGACCTATGCTTTGGCAAGGTCAGCATTCAGTATGGATGGATAGTAATAATGGGCAACGATGCGAGACCCCAAAAGATGGTGTTGCTTTGGAAGCTTTAGCACGTAGGCTTAGAACCTTATTTGAACTTCCTACTGAGGTTTGACTCTTATTCCCTATCAGTTACAGCCCCTTTGCTAGAACTACTAACTAGGCGTGCATATTTTCCTAATATTCCTGAGGTATATCGAGGTTTTGGCTTTACCCATAAGGATTTACGCCTTTGAATTTCTTGATCCTCAATATTCAGTTGAATTAGTTGATTATGAGCATCAATAGTAATACTTTCACCTTCTTTTATAAGAGCAATAGTTCCTCCTACGGCCGCTTCAGGAGCAACATGTCCTACTACTAAGCCATAAGTACCCCCACTAAAACGACCATCAGTAATTAATGCAACTTTGTCTCCTAGTCCTTGCCCAACTATTGCCGAGGTTGGTGCAAGCATTTCTCTCATCCCTGGGCCACCCACTGGCCCTTCATATCTAACAACTATTACGTCTCCTTCATTGATCTTGTTCCCTAGGATAGCTTCTAAACAAGCTTCTTCACTTTCAAATACTCTTGCAGGTCCAGTAAGAAAAGGGTTTTTGATGCCGCTGATTTTTGCAACACTTCCTTCTGTAGCTAAATTACCTTTAAGAATAGTCAGATGACCTTTCTTATAAATTGCTTTATTGATTGGTCTGATTACGTCTTGGCCTAGTGGTGGCTCAGATGGCACATCTTTAAGGACATCTTTAAGAGTTTTGCCTTCAATATTAAGGCAGTTCTCATGCAGTAATCCTCTATCAAGTAGTAATTTCATTACTTGAGGAATCCCACCAGCTTTATGTAGATCAACAGTTACATATTTACCGCTAGGTTTCAGGTCACAAATAACAGGTACTCTTTCTCGAATACTTTCAAAATCGTCAATCGTCAATTTGACTTCAGCTGTTCTTGCTATTGCGAGCAGATGAAGTACTGCATTAGTAGATCCTCCTACTGCCATAACCACACTTATTGCATTCTCGAAAGCTTCTCTTGTTAGTAAATCAAGGGGTCTTATATCTTTCTTTATTGCATTTACCAACACTTGAGCACTACGTTCTGCACTAATTGATTTTTCTTCGTCTTCTGCTGCCATTGTTGAACTATAAGGTAGACTTAACCCCATAGTTTCTATTGCTGCAGACATAGTATTTGCTGTAAACATTCCTCCACAACTTCCTGCACCAGGAATAGCATTTTTTTCAACTGCATCTAATCTTTTCTGATCAATTTTCCCACTAACTAGTTGACCAACAGCCTCAAATGCACTGACAACTGTTAGATCAGACCCCTCTAATCTTCCTGGTTTTATAGTTCCACCGTAAATAAAAATAGAGGGGATATTCATTCTTGCCATTGAAATTATTGCCCCAGGCATGTTTTTATCGCAACCTCCAATTGCAATTACTCCATCCATACTTTGACCATTGCATGCAGTTTCGATAGCGTCTGCAATTACTTCCCTAGAGACTAGAGAATATTTCATTCCTTCTGTACCCATTGAGATTCCATCACTGACGGTGATGGTGCCGAACATTTGTGGCATAGCACCAGCAAGTCGAGCTGCTTTCTCAGAACGTAGTGCTAATTCATTCAGGCCAATATTGCAGGGTGTGATGGTGCTAAAGCCATTTGCAATTCCAATGATTGGTTTGTTGAAATCTTCATCGCCGAAGCCAACTGCACGAAGCATTGCCCGGTTAGGAGAGCGTTGAATCCCTTGTGTGATTGCTCTAGATCGAAGCATGATGTTGAGATTTAGGAGACTGATATCTAAGATTGTCTAATAATTGAATGCTTAGTTACGAGCTCCAAGATCTTCAAGTTGTTTCCTTACATCTGCAATGGCCGCATTTAATTGTTCAACCCTTTGTTCCAGTTGTTCACTGTTTTCTCTCTGGATGTCAGGCGAGGATGTCTCAAAAGCTTCCGACCCGTCCTGAATACGAGGTGCATACAACATTGCTCGTTGCTTTCTTGCTTGCTGCCTTCTTTCGGCTTCTGAAAAGAGCCACCAAGCCAAGCCTGCGGCTCCTAAGACAGCTCCACTGATCAAAGAGGAGAGACTTCCGGATGGTGATTCACGATACTGGCTCATGATTACTAATTAGATCTACTAATGCTAGTTCAGGCCTGTGGTTTTGGTATTCAGGCGTAAGGATGGATCTCCTATTCCTGGAATTATCTCCCCATTATCTGTGATATCAGGATCGATGCATGCGCAATAAATGTGTAGATCAGGAATTTTGAGACCAATTTTTTGAAGTCCTTGCTTTGCAACTAGGGCACTAACTACTCGAATCCTCCTTGGGTTTATGTTTTGTTCGTTTAGGAGTTCAAGTGTCTTAAGGAGATCGTCACCATTAGAGATCTGATCAACATAAATAATTATTCCAGCGCTTTCATCAATTGAGTTAGGCACACCCCCTATACAAAGTTGTGGATTTGGTAAGACATTCCTGCCCCCATACCAAAGTTCAAGCCCTCCTGGAATTTGTGGCAAAGCTAACAAAGGCACTCTTGATTCGATAACTACACCAATTGACTTGCACTGTGGTGTTGTTACTTCCTCATTCCTGTGTGGCAACCAATCTCTTAATGCTTCATAGGTAAGCCATTTTCCTAGTTCCTCCAATCCTTTTGCATAAATGGGAGATGGCGTTCCTGAATCTCGAAGAATTGTTAGCCAATGTGCGATAAGTGGGTGGGGAGGAACCACAACTCTCAATGTCATGGACATTTTTCTTCCATGGGCTTTTATTTGCCATAACGTGAATAACAAATTACTGGCTAGAGGCCAATCCGAACTGTTATGTCCTTGATCGTTTCTTTCTTCACTCGTTTGCGACTCCTTTTTTTCGCAACCATACTTTTTGCAGCTTTCTTTCTGCCTTTAGGTGAGGTCAATGCCAAAACCCCTCCGGAGATGCGTAATCAAGACGAACTGAAGATTTCTAATGATATGCATGGCAAAGAGTTAACAGGATTTGAGTTTGTCAAACTCGACCTTCGATCTGTTGACTTTGGTCAAGCTGATCTAAGAGCGGCAATATTCAATAACAGTCAATTGCAAGGGTCAGATTTGCGAGGGGCTGACTTGGAAGATGCTGTTGCTTTTGCCTGTGATTTTGAAGGGGCTGATTTGAGAGATGCAAACTTCACACAAGCATTGCTAATGGAAAGTCATTTTGATGGAGCCCTTATTGATGGAGCCGACTTTACTGATGCTGTTATAAGCAGAATTCAACAAAAACAACTTTGTTCTATTGCAGACGGAACAAACTCAACTAGCGGGGTCAATACAAAATATAGCCTTGGCTGTTGAACTTTATGTAAATCACATGAGTTGTTTGTGTAATGCCTAATCGCCTTCCAGTTACTGTTATCACTGGTTTCCTTGGAGCTGGTAAGACAACCCTTTTGCGCTACATGCTCACTAATAGTGGGCAACGTTTAGCAGTATTGGTAAATGAATTCGGCAGTGTGGGGTTAGATGGAGAATTAATTCGTAGTTGCGGATTCTGTCCAGAAGATGAATTGGAGGGGCGTCTTGTAGAACTCAACAACGGGTGTTTGTGTTGCACTGTCCAAGATGATTTTCTTCCAACTATCGAGAAAATACTCTCTAGTTCTGGACATTTAGATGGCATAGTCGTTGAGACAAGCGGACTTGCTCTGCCACGGCCTTTAATTGAGGCTCTTAATTGGCCTGAAATACGAGCCAGGGTTTATTTGAATAGTGTAGTGACTTTGGTAGATGGAGAAGCCCTGAGGGCTGGTAGCCCAGTTGGTGATATCTCCGCACTTGAGAAGCAACGTCAAGATGATCCGAGCCTTGATCACCTCACGCCCGTTAATGAGTTGTTTCTTGACCAACTGCAAGCAGCAGACTTTATTTTGATTAGCCGGGCTGATCAGCTTTCTTCTTTTGATCTGGAAAAGATCGAGTCTGAGGTTAAAAATAAATCGAGAACTGGGACTCCTATTCTTAGTATTAGCAATGGCTGTATAGATCCAGGCTTAATACTTGGCTTAAAATGTGATCACGAGGTAAAGCAGGATAATTTAATAAATCATGACGATCATCAAGAACACAATCACCATCACTTAGAAGTTTTAAGCAGTACTCTCCGTCTTGAGTCACCAATAGATAAGGCCGATATTGAAACCCTTTTACCTAAATTGGCATTGAAATATCAGATTCTTAGACTAAAAGGTCGTTGTTGGCTTTCTGGTAAATCAATTCCATTGCAGTTGCAAATGGTTGGCCCTCGGCTTAGTAGCTGGTTTGAATCAGCACCAGACACAGTCTGGACACCCAAAAACGGAGGTCTTGACATCGTTATTCTGAGCTTGAAGGTAGGTGCATCACAGGAGATTTGCTCATGGATTGAACAAATGGCTAAGCATTAAAAGAATTAGATGCAATCTTTATATGATTTATATGACTATTAGGTTGTCTAAATCTTGATGATTGGCGATTCTTATTGTGATCATTGTGATTTACTCGCAATGATGTCCAAAATTCCCTTATTACCATTTTAATAATCTTTCAGTGATCTCTTCGACAAACAGAACTCAAGCAAAATTTCACTTAACTGAGTCTGTCTCTTCTGAAAAAAACTTTACTTGTTCTGATTGTGGCGGCAATGGCTACATGAAGACCACACCCAACTGCTATCACACCTGTCTCAATTGCCTTGGGAGAGGGGTGATAGCTCTTTCAATAGTCAAATAATTTTTAATACATTGTTAATCTTGTTGAGACCTTGATACTTTTTTAAGCACTTCCAAAGGGAACAATTAGTTACCCTTGGCTAGCACGATACAAACAACCAGAAGGATACAGTGCCAAACTTTCAAGCAAGCGTTCTAGTTAGTCTTCGCCCTTCAGTTTTAGACCCTGCAGGAGAGGCGGCTAGGTCTGCGGCTAATAGACTCGGGGTTGAAGGAATTAAAAGCTTGAGAATAGGAAAAGCTATTTCATTAGAGCTTGATGCTCCTGATGAAGCCGAAGCACGTCGCCGAGTAGAACTTCTTGCTGACAGATTGTTGGCTAATCCAGTCATCGAAGATTGGAGCTTAGAACTTGAATGTTTGCCTAAATAAAATGACTATTGGAGTGGTTGTTTTCCCTGGTTCGAATTGCGACCGTGATGTTCGCTGGGCCACAGAGGGATGCCTAGGATTTCCAACTCGTTTCCTTTGGCATGAAACAAAGGACTTGACTGGTCTTGATGCGGTTGTTCTACCTGGGGGATTCAGTTATGGGGATTACCTTCGTTGTGGAGCAATCGCCCGTTTTGCTCCTGTCCTTCAATCATTAGTTGATTTTGTTGATAAAGGTGGGAAAGTTCTTGGAATTTGCAATGGGTTTCAAGTCCTTACTGAATTAGGCCTTCTCCCAGGGGCATTAACAAGGAATCGGGATCTTCATTTTATCTGTAAAGATGTAGATCTCAAAGTGGCTAGCCATCGAACGAGTTGGTTGGCTGGACGTCAAATTGGCGAAGAACTTACATTGCCTATCGCTCATGGTGAAGGCTGTTACCAGTGCAGTGAAGATACACTCCGAAAACTCGAGGATGAAGATTCAATTGCCTTACGCTATGTAGATAATCCAAATGGATCTTTATCTGATATTGCTGGGATTACCAATTACAAAGGCAATGTACTTGGGTTGATGCCTCACCCTGAAAGAGCTTGTGATCCGTTAATAGGGGGCATAGATGGGAGAAGGATATTGCAAGCTTTAATTGACTCATAACAAAAAAGGGTTGGGAGATGCAAATGCATAGCCCCTCCCCTTTTTTATCAATAGACCATTATTCTTAGACTGAAACTGCAGTTTTTGGATCAAGCTGACCTTTTGCATAAAGATCTGCGAAGTAATTGATGCTTTGTTGTTTAATTTTGCTTGCTTGCCCCGCACACCAGAATTGCTGATAACGGTCTAAGCAAACCTGTTTCATGTATTTTCTAGCGGGCTTGTTGAAGTGACGTGGATCAAAGTTCGTTGGGTCAGCAGCAGCAGCTTCACGGACTGCAGCAGTAAAGGCAAGACGGTTATCTGTATCGATGTTTACTTTGCGCACACCGTTTCGGATACCTTCTTGTATTTCTTCAACAGGAACACCATAAGTTTCAGGAATAGCGCCTCCAAATTTGTTGATCATGTCCAACCATTCTTGGGGCACTGAACTTGATCCGTGCATTACGAGGTGTGTATTTGGTATTGCCTTGTGTATTTCAGCAATCCTGCTAATTGCAAGCACTTCACCTGTAGGTTTTCTTGTGAACTTGTATGCACCATGGCTTGTACCTATTGCTATCGCCAGGGCATCAACCTTTGTTTTTGCTACAAAATCTGAGGCTTCAGATGGATCTGTTAGAAGCATGTCTTTCGAGAGTTCTCCTTCAAAGCCATGTCCATCCTCTGCTTCTCCCTTCCCTGTCTCCAGTGAACCTAGGCAACCAAGCTCTCCTTCAACACTCACTCCAACTGAGTGAGCAAAGTCGACAACAGTTTTAGTTACATTGACGTTGTAGTCATAACTAGCAGGTGTTTTGGCGTCTGCCTCTAAAGAACCATCCATCATTACTGATGTAAATCCGTTTATGGCAGCTGAATAGCATGTAGAAGGATCATTGCCATGATCTTGGTGCATTACTACAGGGATATTCGGGTATGTCTCAGTTGCAGCAATAATTAGGTGTCTAAGGAATATTTCTCCTGCGTAGCTGCGTGCTCCTCTGGATGCTTGAAGAATTACCGGGCTGTCGGTTTCTGCAGCTGCTTCCATAATTGCCTGAACCTGTTCAAGGTTATTTACGTTGAAAGCAGGAATGCCGTAGCCGTTTTCGGCTGCATGGTCTAGCAAAAGCCTAAGAGGAACGAGCGCCATCGATGTCTCCGAAGTGCATTAGGACCCAGATCAATTTAAAGTCCAGGGCCGCTGGCCCAGGACTTTAAAAGATTGAGGTATGAAATGTCACCTCCCCTGGAACAATCAATCTAAATCTTGGTATGAGAGTCCCATTTTCTTCTCTCCTGATCGATATTCATAATAATGTTCGAAATCAAGTCAGTGTTAATAATCAGCGATGAAAAAAAATTATCTCAGGAGGGCTAAGATGTAGTGATAAAGCACCTTTTCAGAATTCTTACTAGGCATCGCTCTGGACTTAAAGCTTGTTAGATCAAAATCAAATCCTTTATTCCCCTGGATCGCAGGTAAATATTTCATACCTCTTCCTATAAGTGGTTGCTATACCTTTTTTCGAGTCGAATTTTACGATCCGTCGAAATATATGGAAGCCATTCCGATTGGTCTAGTCGGCCTGTAGCAAGTACTCCACCATTCTTCCTTTTTGGATTGTTTGAAGACCTTTCTAATTTGACATTATAAAAATCACTTCTTCATTTTAACTTGTTGTGCATTTATTCACTATTGCATATTTTCAGCAAAGATTATTGTCCATAAATATATCATTCCTATTCAAACTAAATAATCAATTCTCGAAAGATCTATTTGCAGCAGATTCCTATTACATTTAACTTTTCCGACTTAATCTATGGTTAAGCACCATATTCAACATTCCGTTGTTTGATGTACTGTTTGGATTTTTGCTTTTTAAGCGAATTGAGCACTCTAACCATATTTATTTTTAAGACTAGTGAACCCAGTAGAATCATTTCTATTTGGAAGTTATAAAGTATCGATTGTTATATTGTACTATAGACTATAGATATAAGAATTTAGCTATTTATGAAATTAGATCATTGTACATTTAGATCTGATTTCATTTAGTTGAGGGATATTAAATTGTTAATCTTTGATTAGATAAGGATGATTGTATAAGTTTTTCGCAGACTTTTTGGCTTGAGAGACCTTCAACTAATCCAGGAATCATTGGCACTCCGGATCTGATGCTTTCTGCCCACCAACTTTGCAATCTTGCCACAGGCGCGATGCGTCCATCAGTCCATGTTTTGGAAAATTTCAGATCCTTTTCAAGACTAATTGCTTTTAATTGTTCACCTGCCTTTGCGGCCCAAAGTCCAAAGCCATGTACGTAATCCTTTTGGTTTTCACTCCCAAGGACAAGGGTGCCGTCGCTGCCGTATATCTCAAGCCAGCATCCTCTCCCTTGTCTCGTTACAGCTGAGAGACTTACTTGAGCTGGGATATAAGAATTGCTATCAAATCCATCAAGCTGAAGTTGAGCTATTGCTATATCTTCGCTTGTTACTTTGAGGGTGTTTCCAGTAGTTGGGTCAATACGTTCTTTTATTGATGTAGTTATTAAGCCACTAATGCTTACGGTAGGTCCTATTAGCCAGTGGAGGGTGTCAAATGCATGAGTACCCAGAGCCCCTAAAACCCCACCACCTTTTTCAGTTTGTGAATACCAATTCCAGGGTCTTGATTTATTTGCTCGACTGCTCATCAACCAATCAATTTTGACTAGCCATGGATCACCTATTAATCCTTGAGATATAAGCCTTTTCGCTTGCATAAATAAAGGTACAGCTCGATATTCAAAATCAACTGCTACGGAAAGCTTTTTTTGTAGAGCTAATTTTTGAAGCTCTGCGATTTCCTCAGAATTTATTGCCACTGGTTTTTCCAAAAGTATGTGTTTTCCACATTTGAGAGCTTCATTGGCTAATTGGAATCGAGGCTCTGGAGGAGTTGCGATGATTATTGCTTCTACATTGGGATCCTTTAAAAGATCTTCCCAATTCGAATACATCTTGAACTGATGCTCTCCAGAGGCTTCCTGTAAACGCTGCTTTCTTGGATGCCATAACGCAACTGGCTCAAGCTCAGGAGTTGCTTTTAAAGCGGGAAGATGGACATTCTCTCCAAATCCAAGCCCGGCAATTGCTACTCCAATAGGTCGATTAGTGGATTTTTGTAGTGTCATTTATGAGAGCTTATATAAACAAATTCGCTTATTTAAGACATTTATTAGATCATCTCCAACTGATGTTGCTAATTGATGTCCTTTTTTATATGAAGGAATTTCAACGGATTGATCTTGTTCCACATTAATTGACTTTGCATTGAAACTACATATAGAGATTACTATTACTAGAATAGATTTAGCTTTTCTTTTAGAAAAAGAGTGCAGAAATAAAATTATTTCATGCAATATTATTCTTTTGTTTTTCAAGTTGCTTTGCTCCCATGGAGTCGCAATAAGGTCGCTAGAGTTTTTCGTAACTTTGTGCGAGGCACAATAGTGTCAACGAATCCATGATCCTGCAAATATTCGGCGGTTTGAAAGTTCTCTGGGAGTTTCTCTCTAAGTGTTTGTTCAATTACTCTTCTTCCTGCAAAACCTATCAAGGCTTTTGGCTCGGCAAGAATTAAATCACCAAGCATTGCAAAACTAGCAGTAACCCCTCCAGTTGTTGGGTGGGTAAGAAGCGGCATATAAAGGAGTTCGGCTTTTCTATGGCGCTCAAGCGCCCCAGATATTTTTGCCATTTGCATCAGGCTGAGCATTCCTTCCTGCATTCTTGCTCCTCCTGAAGCGCAAACAATAAGTAGTGGAACCTTTTGGGCTGTTGCTCTTTCAATTAACCGAGTTATCTTTTCGCCAACTACGGACCCCATAGATCCTCCCATAAATCTGAAATCCATTACTGCAAGTGCCATTGGAATTGACTCCACTTCGCAAATTCCAGTAATCACTCCATCTTTCATCCCGGTATTAGCTTGGCTTTCACGTAATCGATCTGCATATGCTCTCCTGTCCTTGAACCCTAATGGATCTGTAGGGCTAAGATCTACATCAAAAGCTTTAAAACTTCCAGGATCTGCTATTAGATCTATTCTCTCTTGACTATGGATGCGATTGTGATGACCACAGTTGCTGCAAACACTTGCATTGGCCGACAAGTCCTTACGGTAAACAACTTGACTACATTCTGGGCATTTCCCCCATAGACCATCACTTTCTTCTGATTCTTGAGTGACTTTGCCTACGAACTGACCCTTACGACGATCAGCAAACCAGTCGAAAAGCGACATGGAATTTAAAAGGTATATACGACTATTAAATACCCCAAAGGCCCAGCCAATGCTGGATCCACCAACTAGGTTCAAATAACCACACGAGCCAAATCCCAACGGAGATGAATGGTGCAAAAGGAAAAGGGACAAGTGGATCTAATTTTTTATTGACCATTCCGATAAAACTAAAAAGACCAGCTGATGTGAAAGCTATACACATTGAGATTGCAATACCTTCTATTCCAAGCCATGCTCCCCCCATGGCTGCCACTTTTGCATCTCCATTTCCTAATGATTCTTTCTTTAAAACTATTGCTGAAATAATACTAAGAAAATTCATTATTAGTAGTGCTAATATACCTGCCGATAAATGTTCAATTATCAATAAAAATATATTGTCGAAGTTAGTAAATATGGATAGTATTCCCGTTGAAACTATTCCAAGGACTAGTCCAACTTTGCAAACTCCAATCGATATTTGCATTTCTATGAGATCTAATATTGAAAGGTATATAAGAAAACCAATTAATACTATGCCGAGAGCAATCCAAATTAATCTAGGAATAGGCTCTAATCTGAATGAGTTTATCTCAAATGCCGATAAGACTAAAAGGAGATTCCCTCCAGCAAGTAATAAAGCAAGTGATTTTCTTCTTGCAAAATATTTAATAATAATATTGTTGTTCGTTTGCAAGATATTTAAATTAAACTTTCTTGCTATCAGCATTCTACCAACTTAAACAAATTATTATAGTATTAAGTAACATAATACTTTTAGTTTTGTAAGAAATTAGGTAAATATCTTAGAAGATTATCTTTTTGAGAAAGGCACTGTACTTAGCTCTTTAAACTATATTTTTGATAGAATAACCATAACTAGTAAATATTTCGCTTGCGGAAGAGGATTTGGTTAAATATATATATGATCAACTATTCTTTTTCTTTTCTTCTATCATTCTATGGATGATTGGTGTAAGAATTAGCTCCATTGCAAATCCCATTTTACCTCCATTTACAACAATACTTGTAGGACTTGACATGAATGAATCATGTATCATTCCTAAGAGGTATTGAAAGTCAATCCCCCAATTCTCTCTTGCCCCTTTTCTAAAGTGGATAATTACAAAACTTTCATCTGGAGTTGGAATATTTCTGCATATGAAAGGATTAGAGGTATCGATTGTTGGTATCCTTTGAAAGTTTATATCTGTAAGACTAAATTGTGGACAAATGTGGTTTATATAATCGGGCATTCTTCGAAGGATTGTATCCACAATTGTTTCCGCTGAATAACCTCTCTCTGCATTGTCTCTGTGGATTTTTTGAATCCATTCAAGATTAGTTATTGGTACTACACCTACTAATAGGTCTGCTGCGGAAGCAACATCATAATTGTCTCCAACTACACCACCATGAAGTCCTTCATAGAAAAGTAAATCAGTTCCACTAGGGATCTCTTCCCATGGAGTGAATTGACCTGGTGCGAGATCTGTCCCCAAGCGGTTGTTATGTTCTTCTGCCTCTTCTGAACTGTGAAGGTAATAACGCTTTTTGCCACTTCCTGACTTGCCATAAGTTTGGAAAAGTTCTTCTAACTTGTCAAAAAGGTTTGCTTCAGGACCAAAATGTGAGAAATTCTCACCTTTTGCTAAAGCATCAGCCATTGCCTGCTTCATTGGCATTCTTTCAAATCGGTGGTAGCTATCACCTTCTACCACTGCTGGAATGATGTTTTCCCTTGCAAAAATATGCTCGAAGGCTCTTTTTACTGTGCTGGTTCCAGCTCCGGAGGAACCCGTAACGGCTACAACCGGGTGACGTTTTGACATCGACGTTCAATTAACAGTCCATGAGATTTTCGCAGGTCATCCGACGATCTGCTGATTTCGTGAAGAGAGGTCTTTTTTTTTGTCAAATTATGGCTCATATCGCTTTTTGCAATTCTTTTCCAATTTTTCTACAACCGACTTCAACACAATCATTATTCATTAGGTCTCTTGTTCTTATCCCTTCATCGAGCACCTTGTTAACGGCTTGTTCTAAGGAATCTGCAGCTTTTGTTTCCTTAAGACCAATCCTGAGCATCATTGCTGCTGAGAGAACCATTGCCAGCGGATTAGCTATGTCAAGTCCTGCAATATCAGGGGCAGAGCCATGCACAGGTTCATATACTCCAGGTCCATCAATACTTAATGAGGCTGAAGGCAACATTCCAATCGATCCTGTAAGCATCGCGGCTTCGTCGCTCAAAATGTCTCCGAAGAGGTTGCTTGTGAGAATTACATCGAATTGTCGGGGATTTCTTATTAATTGCATGGCTGCATTGTCTACATATAAATGATTTATTTCCACATCTTCATTCTTTTTAGATAGTTTCTCAACTTCATCTCTCCATAATTGACTTACATCTAAAACATTAGCCTTGTCAACTGAACAGATTCTTCTATTTCTATTTCTTGCTAACTCAAAGGCTATTTCTGCAATACGTTGTATTTCATTGCTCGAGTAAGTCATAGTATTAAATGCTCTCTCCCCACTATCTATTTCGATTCGTCCTTTGGGTTTACCGAAATAAATGCCACCAGTTAGTTCTCTTACAACAATCAAGTCGACTCCCTTTATTACCTCTGCCTTTAGGCTGCTTGATTCAATTAGAGATGGCAGTATTTTAATAGGTCTAATATTTGCAAATAGATCTAACTTTGCTCGTAATTCGAGTAAACCTGTTTCAGGCCTTTTATCTCTTGGGAGTGAATCATACTTAGGATTGCCAATTGCAGCTAGAAGAACTGCGTCAGATTTCTTACAGGCTTCAAGTGTTTTATCGGGCAATGGCTCACCAGTGAAATCGATAGCGGAACCTCCAAATAGTTGTTCATCAAATATCAATTGAAAGCCATGTTTCTGGCTAATTATTTCAAGTAGTTCCTTTGTAACTTCAGTGATTTCGGGACCAATCCCATCACCCGGCAATATAACTATGTGATGTTTTCTCATTAGTAACGTTTAAATATGTGGCTACCTTTGAGATTACTCAGAGGCTGCTCGACTTATGTCTCTAATGGTTTTAGCTAATTCAGGAAGTCTTTTGAAGCTTGCAGCACATCTGAGCCATAGCCTATTTGGAATAGCAGGGAAACCACTGATAATTTCATTGTCTGCGATGTCAGCATGAATGCCACATTTGGAGCTTGCAATGACCCGATTGCCTACATGGACACGATTACCTACCCCAACTTGTCCTGC
The DNA here is from genome assembly GCA_003211755.1 of Prochlorococcus sp. AG-463-F15. Lineage (GTDB taxonomy): Bacteria > Cyanobacteriota > Cyanobacteriia > PCC-6307 > Cyanobiaceae > AG-363-K07. The sequence goes on from QCRS01000005.1 coordinate 23,853, forward strand.
AAGGATTACACCATCGCCTAGTTGTGCCCCTCCAGCTATCCCTACCTGTGCTGCCATTGCACATCCTTTTCCTGTCGTTACTCCGTGGCCTATTTGTACAAGGTTGTCGATCTTAGTCCCTGCCCCTATCCTCGTTTCTCCTACTGCAGGTCTATCAACAGTAGACCCACAACCAATTTCAACATCGCTTTCAATTATCACAATCCCTGTTTGAGGCATTTTGTACCAACCATTTGAGGTTGGTACGAATCCGAAACCTTCAGAACCAATAACAGCGTTCGAATGGATTGTTGTTCTTTTCCCAAGATTTGATGATGTATGTATTACGCAGTTGGCATGTAATTCACTGTCTTCATCAATTAGGACATTTGCATAGATAACCACACCTGGATGAATAATGCTTCTATTTCCTATCTCACAGTTGTTCCCTATAGATACATGTGCACCTATGGATACTTTATTACCAATCAAGACATTCTCACCTAATACTGCTGTTGGGTGAATCCCCTCTGGTGGACGTTCCCTTGGATTGAGTAAGGAAAGAGATTCTGCAAATGCAAGTCTTGGATTTTTCAGAACCGCCCAAGAAATACCAATTTCGGATGCTTTCTGTATTAATTCTGGCTGAGGAGGTAATAGTACTGCTCCAGCTTTAGATTCACTAAGCTGTGATTTAAGTGAACTTTCTTGTTCTAGGAAAGTGAGTTGGCTTGAACTCGCATTTTCCAAGGAGGCACCAGTTAATAATTCTGGATCCTTTCCAAGATAATGTTCTTGCAATTCAGCTTTGCCTCTTTCAAGATTGAAAATTAATTGACTGAAAAGCATGGTAAAAAAGTTGGCGGGTAAATACTTAGTAGAGTTTTGTTAAAGGAGTAATTCTTTTGTAAGTACTAGTACGTCCCTATGGATAACAACAGGGGATGGAGAGGAGTCAGTGGCTATAGAGCTTTTTAATGAGTTATTAATGAAATCACTACTCATTGAACTGATTCCTCTTGCAATCTCTTTTGATTTGGTATTAATCATTCTCACGGGTTGATTAGCTGAAAAGGTACCTTCTATTTTCTTCACTCCAACAAGTAGAACAGAGGCTCCTCGGTTTTGAATTGCTTCGCAAGCTCCATCATCAAGATAGATAGTACCAAGAGGCTTCAAAGCATGGGCTAGCCAACTCTTTCGATTTCCAATTGGTGTTGGATGTGGATGGAAAACTGTTCCCCCACGAGAACCTTTCAGGAGTTCTCCTAATAACTCAGGATTACGCCCATCTGCTAGATGCACAGTAATACCACTAGCGGTGGCAATACGGGCAGAAGTTAGCTTGGTTGTTATCCCCCCGGTACCCCAATCACTTACTTTTTTGTTCATTTCCTCTAAGGGTTTTATTTCTCTTGGGTGATGGACATCTGAAATTGGCTTGGCCTTCGTATTTATTCTTGGATCTGAAGAATACAAACGATCAACGTCTGTAAGCAGTATTAGTTGGTCTGCGGAAACAGCCGTAGCAACTAGTGCTGAGAGGGTGTCATTGTCTCCATATCTAAGTTCCTCTGAAGAGAGAGAGTCATTTTCATTTACTACTGGAACAATTCCCCAAGCCAATAATTTCTTAAAGGTCATCGAAGCATTGCGATAGCTCAGTCTTGAACTCAAATCTGCACGTGTAAGTAATATTTGAGCAACGTTGTATCCGTAAACCTTCATAGCTTTTTCATACAATCCCATTAGGTGAACTTGTCCAACTGCAGCAGCTGCTTGCAAATTTGTCATATCTTCTGGACGTTCTTTTATTCCTAGGCGGTCACATCCAACGCCTACTGCCCCACTTGTGACCACAATCACGCTATCGCCTCTTTTTTTACTTGCGGCAATACAAGAGCTATAGCTATTAATGATTTCTTCAGTTGAGCGATCAGCAATCCCTCTCAGGAGGCTTGTACCTATTTTGACAACCCAAAGAGTCATGATGTGCTAGTTCCTAAAAGTCGTGCGATTCTGTGTTCAAGAAGTTGGGTGGTGTTTCTCTTGCATGGTTCTCCGCTCGGACCTAATGGCCAAATTAAAACTGTATAAAGACCTAATCGATTTCCTACAAGCACATCTGTAAAAATCCTATCCCCTAAAATTGCAATTTGCCTTGGATCTAGTTGAAGATTGTGTTGTACTTTACGTAGTGCACCTTTAGTTGGCTTGGCTGCTCTATAAGTGAAATTAATATTTAATTGTTTTGCTATAGATTCAATTCTTTTCTTAGAAGGATTGTTGCTTAAAAGGTGCAGTGAAAAATCTTTTTGAGCATCTTTAACCCAGTTTATGACTGAATTGTGCAAAATGATTTCATGTCTGGTTATTAGGGTTCCATCAACATCAAGAACTAAAGCCTTGATCCCAATAGATAACAAACGTTCAATTGGAAGATGCGGAATGCTTAAGCCTGGTTCCCAATTTGGCTTAAGCAATTTCTGGCGCATTAGTCTGTTAGCTCCCTATCTTCTAGTTCACTTTCGATTAATGGTTGAATCTTGTCGAATTCTTCACCTTCAACAAGAGTCGCTTGCCCATCTTTCAACTTTCCTACAACAAAAAAGGGATCAAGAGGTATATAAAGTCCATATTCCTCTTCTTCAGCTCGAAAACTCACTAGAAGTTCGTAAGTCTCTGAGTCGTCCTCAACATCTTCTTCTTCAAGTTCTTCAGGGTCTGGCTCGTCCAATTCACCAGTAACAGTAAGTGTTACTGCTGAACGAACCAAAGTTAGATCATGTTCTTGGAGAACAACGTCAGCTACAGCGAGTATTGGCTCACTGCTTGAAATGGTTTCAATAAGTTCAGGGTCACCCTCTTCAGCTAATCGGAACAGCGAAACAGGTGTATCGACAGGCGTAAGAAGAGCATATTCACAGTTATCAATTGGGATTAGCTGTTCAAGGAAACATAGCAATGCGCTTCCATTGCTACCTCTTACTAGGACTGTTGGCACTTCGCCATTGTTGTTTGAATCTTCTACAGCCATCGATTCGTAGTTCATCTTGCTCAGGATCTAGCATCTCAGTTCACTTGCCCTATTGGATATGCCGGCGTTTGCACTGGTTTAAGTTCTGGGCCTTCTCTTAGCCATTGTTCTAGCAGCAGGGCTGCTGCAGCACTATCGAGTCGGCCAGTTCGATCATTTTGAAGTTTGTACTTTTGTGCAGCTGCCCAACTTGTGCTGTGCTCATTAATCCAGGCCATTGGTAAACCAAGAGCTTTGGCAATTCTTTTTCCATATTTTTCACAATAGATTGACTGCTTGGTTGGGGCTCCCAGGTCATTGAGAGGAAGACCTATTAAAAGACCCTTAACATTTCTGCTCTGACAGTGATTTTCTATCATCTCTAGGTCTTCCTCAAAACTTTTACGCTGAACGGCAGGGAGACTAGATATTGTGATTCCTAGAGGATCACAGCCAGCAAGACCAATTCTTTTACGGCCAACATCTAGACTTAATACAGATTTAGGTATTGGTTTAATAACTGCAGTCGTCTTTTTCAATGCTATGGATAAGGGAGAGGAGGATTTTGGGGGTTTAATGGCCCTAGCATTGACCTAAGCTGCTTTGTCCTATTTAGTATTCTTTTGCTATCTTGACGCCGCCAGAGACTTCTACCTAAGAGTATTGTTTCATCTAAATGCACCCAACCAAGACCACTAAGAAAGTTTGTTAAATATTCATCTTCTCTGGATGTTTCTAGAATTAAATTATTTCCTTTTCTAATTAAATTATTTAATATACCTGGAAGAACAATTGATATTCTTTCATCCCATGCAAGATCTCTCAATAATTCAATTGTTAATTGACCTTCAGACCAATTTCGACATATTAAACCAGCTATAGCATTAGGCTTGTCTTTATTCTTAGGAATCAGTACTCCACTATAATCTCTATTTGATAGCAACAAGTCTCTCCATTGATGATCAATAAGTTGCCTTAAATGACTAGACTCACTAGCTTGTTGGAGCCGCAACAAATGATGTGCATTTACTTTATTTAGTTCTTGCCATTCAAAATCTTTGTACCACTCTTCTGTTGAATCTTCCCTTGTGTGATTTTGGATAAGGTTAGGCGGTGACCAGCAATTAAAAAATTTTAATGGTTGGAAGCCAAAATCTCGAATAATATCAAGCTGATCCTTTTCAGTTGCTTTGCATTTGATTAACCAGCTTTGTGTCCTTAGATTTTCAGACTCTAAAACCTTAGCTATTAGATTTTGTCTGATAAAAGTGTAAGAATATTCCTCTGGACATAAAAGCAATTCGGGGAAGCTTAACGTCCAGCATGTTCCGCGTAAATTGAAGGGTCTAATTACTAATAAGGCTATTGGCTTTTCATTCTCAAGGGCCAATAAACAATTAGGGTTTCTAAGTGGAACCAGATCTGAAATCTTTTTTTCTAATTTTGATAGCCAACTACGAAAAAGCATTAACTGAAGCCAGCCAAGTCGATTAGAAGGTTTGAGGGAGGTAAGCATGGATATGTGTCGCATATTTAGCGATTCCACGCGAAGAGGGCTATTCGATACCTCGTTCACGTCCACTCCATGATTCTTGTGATCAATCTATCCACATCAGAAGATTTTGCTTTTAGTTTGTTTAGCAAGGTCTAACTAGTACAAGAGGTGTTTGTTCATTTGCATTGCCCGCAGGGTTCTTGCGTAAAGCTTTTTGTAAAAAAGCTTTCTTGCAATTTCGACTTGCCGCAAGAATTTTCACTCTACCTAGATCATTCACATCAACTATGGCAACATTAATTCCCAGTATTTTTGAAAGCATTTCACATATTTTCCTAGGTTCCTTAGGTCCAAGGACAATAGTTTGGTCATAAGGGGGGGTTGTGCCAGTGATGTCATCAATTAACCTGGCTTGATCACCTGCAATTCTATAAAAGAGTCCCTTTATTCCAATGCATTTTCCTGCCAGTCCAATTAGGAATGAAAGGAGGATTCTTGAAGGCCCTACTATATCTATTAGTGTTTGTAGCCCACAGGCAGTTGCGAGACTACTTGTTGGGTGGAATCCACGGCATAAAAGCTTCGAAACAAATCCCGGATTTACAGTGCTTGGATGTAAATAGCGACCTTGCATTATTGCTAGTGGTGTCTCACCTATTGTGAGGACATCTCCAGGTTTAACTATAGAACTTACATAGGTACTCATTACCTCAATAATATCATCATTGGTCCCAAGTATATGTGTCTTAATAGGTAGCAATTGAAAGTGTTTATATTGTTGGAAATATGCCTTTTTATTTGTTAGTGGAGCAGGTCTTTGTAGAGGAATTACAGCCCCTTGCTGCATTTCTAGCCTTCCAAAGGGTCCATAATTAACCCAATCAATATTGATCCAGATATTCTCAACGATGGATATTGAACTTAAAGAGTCAGAGTCATATAAGTCCAACTTGACATAAGCACGTGTATGTTTTTTGGATTTAATTATATAGGCTTGCCAGTAATTGTCTTTTCGTGGATCTTCATCAGGGTGATAAGTAGTTATACTTGTCCTAGTATTGATTTCGTTCACTCCTTCCTTGCCTAATAATATTGGTCTTATTTCAAGTTCAGGAACCATTACTTCCATTCTTGAATGCGGGTTACTAATCTCAATCCATCCAGCAACTTGTATACCATAATCTGTTTTTGTGATATCCCAGTCGCATGTCTTCAATTTAAGAGGAGAGGAAGGTCTTAATCGATGATTGAGTTCTATCCAGAAAATAAGAATACCGAGAAATATTAGAGGCCAAGTTAAGCTTGGTATATCAATAGTTGATTTGATTCCTTGTATTATTTCTTGTGGAGTAATCGACATATCAAAAATGGGCTGAAAAATTAGTTAAATATACATTAGGATTTTTATTGAGTTACTAGCGTGGATTCGTGTAGCCCTCTTTTTCTGGTTCGCTGTTGTATTCATTGAGCTTTTTGATTTGTATAGAAAATGAGGGTTGATCAAGACCTGTTGCCAGACTGATTGCCTTGTTAATTGCTTCTATAGGCACTTGTCCATCCTCGTCCAATAAAACTTCACCTTGACCATTGAGCACAACGACTTGTGGAATATTGCCACGCCAGTAAAAAGCTTCTTGTCTAGGATCGTTGCTTTCAATGCCTTGAAGTTCATCAGTGGTAATTGGTATCAAATCTATAGTTGACTTCCAAAGGAGCTTTAAAGCTGAAACTACTGGAGCAAATGCTTTACTTGTTGCACTGTCATCTAAGTAGTAGACAATTACACTAGTTCTCTTCTTATCAAGTGAACTAGAGATTTTGTTAGGGGGTGGTACTAAGGAACCATTGCCGGCATAGATGGGAAATATATTGCCGTCATAGCTATTTGTTTCTCTTGCTGCCTTTGCTCCATTGGCAAATAAAAGTATGCTGAGGCTGATAATTAATATTGAAGTGAGCAGTTGAGACATTTTAAAAAGAGGGTTGAGATCAGTTGGAAGATTATCTATTCTGTTCGGTAAAAAACCGAAAAAGCTTTTTTAGTTTCTGCTAAGGCTTCTTCCCATACCTTGAGCAATACCTCGTCCTACAAGTCCTATTGCTCTTCCTATTACTTGTGTAAGAACGATGACCATCAAGTCACCTGTCTTTCTTATTAATGTTTGTATTTGTGGAGCCAACGCATCTCTTACTTCTACTAACAATGCCACTTGCTGTTGCCACCATCCAAGTTTTTTAAGCTCTTCATCCCGAGGTTCTGTAATCAATGTTGGCTTTATATTACCTTTACTGACTTGATAAAATAGACGTTTACTTTCGTAGAGTTGTATTGGTATTTGGATAAGATTTTGCCAACGACTTTGACTATTTAATTGGTTTCGTAATCTTTCAAGTTCACGTGTTGAGATGAGTTGGGGATTAAGAAGATAGCTTCTTAACTCTGGCCATTGTCCACAGATCTCTATTACCTCTGCACTTATAAGTTCAGCAGTTCTTATTAGCCAGTTGCTAATAAACATCTTAAGTTGCATTAGTGCACGTGGGTCATCAGCCGGTAGGAGTTGTCCTTCTACTATTAAAGGCTTATTTGTTAATAAGGGGCCTAGCATTTGTCCCACTTCAGGCAATTCATTGTCAATACTGGAAAAATCTGCTGCAGCTAATAAATGCTCTCCAACTGGAGTCAGCTCACCCTTCAGGGGCAATCTGACGTAACTTCCAGCCATTGACCTAAGAGCTTGTTGCCGAAGTTCTGGCTGAAGCTCACCCCAATCTTTTTTATAAGAGATTTTTTTATCTTCAACTTTGCGTAGTCTTTTAACTACTTGGTCTAGTTGATTTAGTAGAGCAATTAGTAGACCTTTTTGCCTGGATGAACTTAATGCTTCAATTGCAAGAATTGATCCTGTGGAATTAATCAATCCCCCCTGTATAGATTCTTCTAGTTGTTCCTTAATTACCTTCCATACTGCAATTGCATCTCTCTTCTTAAGACTTATACTTGTACCAAACTCTTCTTGTAGTGGAAAACCTGTTGCGCCAATTCCTGAGTTCGAATTATTTATTGGAGTTTGATTTGTTTCCAGAGGGTCTATACCAAGTTGAACTGGCCCCCAAAGCCAATAAAGAAGATTTTTAGAAGTACTCAACTCTCTTTTACGACCAAAGAGAAGAAGTTCCTTAAACGAATTCTGGGGAGGTGGGTTTAAAAGACGGTCTAGGTTTTGGATCTCATTGTTGATTTGTTGAATCCCGCTTATTAGCAACCATTGACCCAGACCCATAGTTGTTGGAATTGTGTACTTTTCGTTTGCTTCTTGATCTTTTAGGCGGACTACTCGCCCTCCTCCTAAAAGTGTATTAATTGATTCTCTTAAAGTCTCCAGGTCTGGATCTTGTAGTAGACCTGGACAGTCAAATTGTAGAAATTCATTCGTTTTCAGTTTGAGTTTTTTTGGAAGTATGAGTAGAACTGGGGCTGGTTTCCAATATTCTTGAAGAAGTCTAAGTTCAAGCTGGACAGAAGTTGGCATATCTAGAGTCTCTATTGACCAGATCACCAGGCTTGGGTGTCTAGAGAGTTGATCCCTTCTAAGAAATACTTCTAGTTGCGGATCAGCATTAGTTAATTGAACTGCAAGTGATTCCCCTAATAAATTGGGAGCCAGTAAGAGAATCTGTTTTGAAACTCCCTCAGTCAAATTGGTCACCACTTATTTCGCATAGTCATAAGGTAACGAGAGTTAAGCAAATACTCCAGCCCCGTTTGTTGATTAAATCAAACAAGCCCCTTTTTGATTCCTTTTGTTTCTTAGCTAATAAGTTTGATGCTATGCGAAATAGGTTTCAGTTCCTGCCTCATCTTGTATCTGCCCATTTTTGATAGCCTTTATGCTCTCTCGAAGGTCTACTGATCCATCATATAAAGCTCTGCCGACTATAACCCCTTTGACTCCAATGGGTTCTAGTGTAAGAAGAGCGATTAAATCAGCAATACAACCTACGCCTCCTGACGCAATTACTGGGACCGAGCTTGCGGATGCCATATCCTTCATTGCTTGCAGGTTGGGACCTGCAAGGGTTCCATCTTTGGAAATATCAGTACTAATAATCGCTGCTATCCCAGAATCCTGAAAACTTCTTGCTAAGTCAGTCGCATCAACATTGCTTTGATTTATCCATCCACGAGTGGCAACTTTTCCTCCTTTTGCATCTATCCCTACAATAATTTTTTTTGGATAGCGCTTGGCCAGAACCTTTACTAGGTCAGGCTGTTCAATAGAAACAGTGCCAAGAATGACTCTATCAATACCGTATTCAATCAACGCTTCTACTCTTTCAGGTGTACGTATCCCGCCTCCAATTTGAATAGGTATATCTAAAGCGGTTGTGATTTTTTTAATACTTTCATCATTTACGGGTAACCCGGTTTTAGCTCCGTCCAGGTCGACTAAGTGCAAACGAGTGGCTCCTTCTTTTTGCCAGGCAAGAGCTTGTTTGACTGGGTCATTACTGAACTGTGTGACTTTGTTGTAATCACCTTGATTGAGCCTTACACAATTGCCTTCCAGCAGATCAATGGCTGGGATGATTTCCATAATTGGTTTTTGGGCCTTATAACCATCCTGAATGTCCATGGTGTTGTTCGGATAAATAATTACGCGCTTGAATGGTGGAATGAATTGATTTGCTGCTTTGAAGACACTTGTTCTGGGTGGAACGCGTTTTGTTGGAAAGGCCTTGGTATCTGCTTTGTACGCCAAGGGCCATCAAATAACTATTTTCACCCGCGGGAATCGTCCAATTCCAGACAATGTTGATCATTTAAAGGGTGATAGGACCTCTATCGAAGGTCTCAAAACATTGAAGGGAAGAGAATTTGATGTGATTGCAGATGTTTCTGGAAGGACTCTTTCAGATACCCAAAGAGTTTTGGAGTTAACTGGTATGCCAAAACATAGATTCCTTTATGTGAGTTCTGCTGGTGTTTATAAAAGTTCCAAATTTTGGCCTATTGATGAAGCAAGTGAAATAGATCCATCTAGTAGACACTCTGGTAAGGCTGATACAGAGAATTGGTTATTGCAGGAAGATATACCATTCACAAGTTTTAGACCAACATATATTTATGGGCCTGGTAATTACAATCCTATTGAAAGATGGTTTTTTGACAGAATCATTAATAATCGTCCAATCCCAATTCCAGGTGATGGTAAATTTCTCACTCAATTGGGACATGTCAGCGATCTATCTGAAGCAATGTCAAGAAGTTTGGATATTGATGCTTCAAGGCAAATGATATACAACTGCTCTAGTAAAAAAGCCGTAACTTTTGATGGTTTAGTTGAAACAGCAGCATTGATATGCGGTAAAGAATTAGGTCAGATAGATATTCGTCTATTTGACTATTCACGCCTAGATCCAAAGGCAAGAAAGGCCTTCCCATTACGCATTGGACATTTTTATACAGATATAAGCCGTATTGAAAAGGACTTGGGTTGGACGCCAAAGTATGATTTAAAAAAAGGATTGTTAGATAGTTATAAGAACGACTATCTATTATCCCCTACTCAAAAATTTGACTTTAGCTCTGATGACTCGTTGATTGGAGATTGAGATACTTCAAGGCTGAAAAGATAGCAAAGAATAAAGAAGGCCAGAAGAGATAATAACCTAACTCACGAAGATTATCTGAAAACGAAATCCCTCCCCAACTATAAGGCCAAATCATTAAAAGAATACTTGAAAATTGAAGGATTGTTTTAACTTTCCCACCCATAGAAGCTGGACCACCAAGCAGGTTAGAAGAACGCCATCCTGAAATTATTAGTTCACGTGAGATTAACAGCCATATTGCCCACAACGGAATCACTAAATCTCTTGCAAGATAGATTAAGGGTGCAACTAAGAGAATCTTATCTGCTAAGGGATCTAGACGGGCTCCCCATATAGTTCCACCTCCAGCTTTCCTTGCTAGATATCCATCTGCCATATCACTGACTGCTCCAAGAGAAATTAAAACCCAAGCGATGGAGTTATCACCTCTCTGGAGAGCCACAATTACTGGTATTCCTACAGCAAAGCGAAATAAGGTGAGGAAGTTTGCAAGCTTTCGCAAGTGAATTACTCTTCCTATGTCATTTGGGCTCATAATGGCTTAAAAGATTTTAAACAAATTTATTAAGGATCAATCATTGCACTTATGTTTGCCAGATGCGATTATAATGTATATATCTAGATATTTTTGCAATGACAATCTTTTTACTTCTGGTTTTGGTAACATCACTAGTAGCAATGACATATATAGTACGTCGACTAGAGCAACAGTGAAGGGTATAACTCCTTATTAACTTTTTCTATAACTTTGATTTATTAGTTATTTTTCCAGGTTACCCAAAATGTAAATTCTATTCTATTTCGCTAGGCAAATCAGTTAATTGACAATGAAGTACTGCTAATGCTTCATTTGGAAGACCTAGAAACTTGTCTAACAACTTGTTCCCGGTTTGATCGATTACTGCCAAACCAACAACGGTTGTCTGAAAAACATCACTTAGAGGAAAGCTATTTATATCTTTCCTGCTGCCTTTTACATCTCTGTTGTGTAAACATGTCCTAACTACTAGTTTAGGTGCTTTTAATATTGATAATATTGAAAAGTTAAAATGTGCCGTAAATACTAGTGATAAATCCCCAGTTATAATATCTAAATAACCTTTAAGCTCCTGAGTTGAGATAGTTATTTCTAAGCCTGGTAACATTGGTATTCCAATAAACTTCGTAGTACGCCAATTTAAGGAAGGGATCTCAAAGTTATTTGGATCAAAGACTATACTGTACTTACCTATTCCACCCTTTGAAATAAGAATAGCTTCTCCACCTCCTCCTCTTGCATCATATTCAAACTTTGGGTAACTCCCTATCGATAACTCGCAATTCTTCATGCTTTTTAGATACATACCTTTCGTTAATGATTTCCTAGTAGATTATTAGTATTTATCACTTGTTCTAAAGCTTCCTCTAAGGTTTGTAGCTAATCAAAGGATTTCTATAAGGGAAGAGCTGTTCTTTGACGTAGTCTCTTAATCTTGAATAAACAAAGAGGTTTTTATGCAATCGTTGCCTATTAAACTTGTTCCTGGCAGCGACCTACGTGAAAGTATCCAGAAAGTTGGTCGCGATCAAGATAAATCTGGGTTTGTTCTAGGTGTAGTTGGTAATCTTTCAAAAGCAAGTTTCCAGTGCCCTGGACGTTCTGCTCCAACAGTGCTTGAAGGCAATCTTGAAATAATTACTTTGAATGGGACTTTTACTCCTGAGAACGTTCATCTTCATTTAAGTCTTTCCGATGCCGATTGTCAGGTATGGGGTGGTCATCTAGAGCCAGGAACATTTGTTCTTAAGGGCGCTGAAGTACTAGTTGGTTTGCTTGAGCATGAAAAATTTGATCTTATTCATCACTCAGAAACTAGTGAGATTAAAAAAGCCCGTCTAGAAATTGCTGTTATGCCTGGCTGCCCATGGTCAGCGAGAGCTCTAAGAATGCTCCGATCTCTTGATGTTCCTCATGATATTCAAACTATAGATAATGATGAAGCCTTCCTTTTACTCAAAAATAGAAGTGGACTCTCTACTTTTCCTCAGATATTTATTGATGGGAGTCTTTTAGGAGGCTATGAATCTCTGGCAGATTTCCATTCAACAGGGAAACTATTGGATTACAAATGATTATTAAATTAGAACAATATAATAATAATAATTTCTGGAATGAAAAACCTCCTTGGTGCCAACCATGGAGCATTATTCTTACAGGAATCTCTATAATAGTTACCAGTTTTTTCACCTTACATCTTTATTGGGTTACAGGGTTATTGACAGTCGTAATATTGATCTGGTGGCTTTTGTTTTTATTTATTGCACCTGCTGCATATGCTAAGCAACCCAATATATTCAACAAACTTGATTAGCTATATACAAGTTTCAATAAATATTATATGCAACATTGATTGAATCTTGTATATAATTATTTCTTAAGGTAACCTTGAAAAGATTTCAATATTGGAAATCTCGTGAAGTGTCTCTGATGCCTTAAATATAATTATTTCTTTGAATTAAGAGCTTAATGCCAATTTACAAAATATATTTAATGCAGTTTCTCAAATTTCTAAGATCTCCACCCACAAAACTTCTTTCCTAAAAATACGACCCTTGCAAAAAGGTGATATTCCTTTGGTTACTCATTGGGCGAGGACTGAGGGCTTCGCACCTGGAGCTGGTGATGTAGGTATTTATAGGCATACTGACCGCCAAGGGGTTTGGGTTGGAACCCTAGGCAAAAATCCAATTGGATGCATTGCTGGTGTTCGATATAACGCCGCATATGGATTTATAGGCCTTTTTCTTGTAGTACCCGAACAACGAGGAAATGGCTATGGACTTGAACTTTGGAAACATGCACTTGAACATTTGACTTGTCTTCCTTGTATTGGATTAGAAGCGGCCTTAGATCGTGTCAAGGATTATTCCACTTGGGGGTTTAATACCTCTTCACCTACTACACGTTGGCAATGGGTTGGTAATGATGAATTGCCTGGTAATAAGGGCTATTCCGAGGAAGAAGTATCAGGTCTAAGCATCCTTCAAGATGATGAGATCCCATCAATAGTCATTCAGTCATATGACGCCAAGAGGGAGCCTAGTCCTCGCCCACACTTCCTCGCAGATTGGTTACACCATCCTGCAGGAACTGTCTTAGCGCTTGTTGACCACAATGGCTCTTGTCATGGCTTTGGACGTATTCGTCCCTGCCTCCTCTCTGAAGGTGAAGGCTGGAGAATTGGACCACTCCTTGCTGATAGCCCTCAGCTCGCAGAATTTCTACTGAGGCTATTAGTTAAACGTCATCAAGGTGTCGTTCTGTTAGATACTCCTGGGCTTAATAGTTTTGCTACACCATTGCTAAAAAGAATTGGTTTTAATGAGATATCCCGAACTATCCGCATGTATAGAGGTGACCAGCCTCCTATTTCAATGAATGATATATATGGATTAGCTTGTCTAGAGCTTGGTTAGATAAGTCATTTATTTATAGACTAATAATTATCTCTTCACTAACCACACTAATCCTAATTATCATCGATATTTATTGATTCTGATTTACCCTATTCCGTAGGAGTTGCTTCTCTTTTATCAGATCTGATTCAAGTTGCTCTATTAAGTTGGTAACAAGAGTCTGGAACTCTGGCTGACATCCACGAAAGGCAGCTTTGTGCCTTATAGGTTCATGCCGAGTACGCAGGTCAGTGAGCATTAGCTGCAACGCATCAATTTTGGCGTTGGTGTTCATCGGCCCCTCAAATTATTGAATAGTTTTGAAATCACACTGTAAAGCCTGATAATGCATCCTTCATTGATAAAGGTAATGCTTTAGAGCTACTTGTGACTTCTATTATTTTTCCGATCGAACTTGGAGTC